>JALHPX010000047.1:0-1642 GCA_022842225.1 bacterium | reverse complement strand
GGTCGCTAGGAGAAAAAACAGAACGCGTTTTTTTAGTAAGATCGTTCTCATTTTTTTGTAGAGGCTAATTTGCGTTCGACTTTAGCAGCGACGCGAACCTCTCCCTCACGATTAAGTTTTCGGAAACGGTAATTGGCGTATTCAAAAATATTCGGGGCTTTGCCAGCGGCTTTGCCGTCGGCTCCCATACCAGCTGCACCGCCGGCTCCGCCAGTTGCTGCGATTTGGTCGGCTGCGGGTCCGCCCATCAAACTCGAGAGCATGGAGCCAAAGGTGCTACCCTTTTCGCCTTCGGATCCGCCCGACGAATCAGCGCCCGCAGCTTCGCCGGATTTGCCTTTGCCGCGGCCGATGTTGCCGTGAGCAAGTGCCTGGAGTTCTTCAGCGGCTTTTGATCCGCCAACAGAATCAAATAAAGAGTTGTTGGCTAACCCGCCACCGGGAGTGCCGAAGCCACTGGAGCCACCGGCGCTATTTGCAGCTAAGCCATTTGCAGAAGTGGTTTCGGCATTGTCATCGTAAGTGATTCCTTCACGAGGAATTTGCGGGAGCGTGGTTTGCGCCGCGCTCATGCCGCCCGTCGCACCTTCTCCGCCCGTTACTTCGCTATTGGGTTGCTCAAAGGTGGTAGGCGCAACTGCTTGTGAATTCTCAGCAACTACTTGTTCTTCGGCGCTTGGAGTTGTTGTCTCTTCTGTGAGCGGCGCGGTTGGACCCGTTTCTTTCGGCGTCGTTGTCGGAGCGGTTTGCGCGGTGTTTTGCTCACCAGGAGCCATGTTGGCTGCGGTAATTTGCTCTTGTCCGCCTTGGTTTTGTCCGGCGTTAGCTGCGTTTTGGGCGGCTTGTGCGCACTGCATTGCGGCTTGCGCCTCTAATCTTTCGGCGCCGGCGATATCGCCCGCGGCGCGTGCTTCTTTTGCGGCTTCATAAAGTTTCATGCAGCTTGCTGCTGCGATACCAGCGGCTGCGGCAGCGGCAGCAATGGCTGCGGCGTTACCGGAGCTACGGTTTTCCTGTTTTTGAGGTTGTTCGGTGGGCGTGGTTTGTTCTGCCTCGGCTTGGAGAGGCGCAATAATAAGGAGAGCGATCAAAAGATAGGTAAGAAAGGGCTTACCGTGGCTCTGTTGTGCGGTCCATGAAGTCAAAACACACCACCTATATATAGAGTAGAGGTTGCAAGGTCAGGGCCAGGACCGTAGCCACGATGAGGACATTGGAAACGGCTATCTTTTGAGCGGGCGTTAGGCTGTCAGACGGCGGCACGCCTGTAGGTTCGGGACTGAAAGCGCGGATAGCTGTTAAGTAATTGAATTAATTATGTTTTATTGCGAAACGGCACGGCTCCGCCGGCTGGGATTTCACGGCCCAGACTGTCTAAACTTCCATACATTGACATTCCAGACCGTAATCCTGTAAATCCGCTACTTTAGGAGACCAAGATGGAGAGACATAAGAGTGCGTTGAAAGCGGCGAGACAAGCTGTGAAAGCTCAAGCGCGAAACGCAGCAGCCCGTTCGGCATTTCGCACGACGGTGAAAAAGTTTCAGGCCTTAGTTGCCCAAGGTAAAACGGGCGCAAGCGCAGACTTGAAAAAACAAGTCGCGGAGAGCTTGAACGAAGTGCAAAAAGTTTTGATGAAAGA
>JALHPX010000046.1 GCA_022842225.1 bacterium | reverse complement strand
CGTGTGCTCTTCCGATCTAAGCGAGATCTTTTAATGATTTTTTGACCGGGTATCTAAAATCTCTTCCGAATAAGGGCAGAGGTGAGCTTAGGCGTTTATCCATCGCTACCGGAATCCATTCGACCACCTTAAGCCAGGCAGTAAAAGGCGGAAGGCCCTTTTCCCTCGAACAGGTGGCAAGTATCTGCCGATACCTGGGGCTAAATGAGTTGGAAACGAAATATGCGCTTTTCCTTTTGCGAGCCGATCGTGCTGGAACAAAAGTATTGCGTGATATTTTTGAGGCAGAACTTAAGGCGCTACGGAAGCAAGCCTTGGAACTTGTTCACGTTGTAAAACGAGACAAGGTTTTGTCAGATTCAGAAAAAGCTTTTTTCTATTCCAACTGGTATTATAGCGCAATCGCTGTCTTTAGCTCGATTCGAAGTCTGCAGAGCGCCGCCGCCCTCAGTGCTCGAACCGGGCTCTCTAAGCAAATAACGAATCAAGCCATAGATTTTTTGGTAAAGGCAGGAATCTGCGTGGATCAGAATGGCCGAATAGAGCCAGGAACAAATTCAACGCACCTTGAATCTAAATCTCCCTTAGTTAGTAGGCACCATGGAAACTGGCGCATCAAGGCGATGGAGAGGCATCCAAATTTGGACCAGGAAATAGAAATTGCCTATTCTTCACCAATGTCGATATCGAAAGAAGATGCAAAAAAAATTCGCAGCTTGATTGTCGATCTCGTCCGGAAAATCGGAGCGATTCGAGACCCCTCGCCGTGTGAGGAGGGGTACTTTCTCAATATTGACTGGATTAAAATGTAACCTGAAGCACCTGAATGCTACGGCCCGAGCCCTTCTCCAGTTGCGACCCACTACGAACCGTGAAGAACCCAAATTAAATGGTCCTTGCCGGAAGAAATTGCCCTGAAAGAATTTGAAACTAGTCTAACCGCTCGGAAAAAGAGTTTACCGAGTGATAAATGGTGGAGGCTGTCCAAGTAAAGTCGAACCAAACAGGGCGCTTTCCGTATCGAGAATACGAGGGGCTTCCTGGATTAGGAATACGATAGACCTCAGTGAGCTGGCAAGACTTCGCTGGGGTGAGGGCAAAAACATCAACGAAATAGCCGTGCATCTTGGCGTAAGCCGGTCCACCGTGGCCCGTGGGATGCGCCAGGCACGGCCCCGCCAAGGCCAAGTTGCTAAATTCGGCAATTTGCGATAGAGTGGTAAAACGATGAGCGAGCGCCGGAGCTATCCACTCCAAGTGATAATAAACGGTCGGCATTTTGAGGAAGTTATCATTGATCCTCATTACGCGACCAAGCACCCCGAAATCAACGATTCTCTCATTCTGGCGTTGGTCGGAAAACTCAATGGCCGGGAATTTCAGCCTGAAGACCGGGACGAGGATTGGGAATTTTTCATGCTTGACCGAGTGGAGCATGAAGGGAAGATGTACCGTCTTGTATGGTGCACGCGCGACAGTGCCATATTCATTGGGGTTATTAACTGTTTCCGGAGGTAAATTTTATGAAGGCGCGGAAGACGAAACAAGGGTTTCCTGACGACGAAAAGCTTAAGCGCGTTAGAGAGAAGCTATCTGATCTGAACTACACGGGGGGAAACCTCGCCCTTCCGGCATCTGCCTCCGAAGTAGACCGGGCGAAGTACGAGCTTTGCCAAATCATTGCTAAGTATCAGCGAGAGAACCAGCTTTTGCAGAAAGACATTGCAGCCAAGCTCGGAGTAGACGACTCCAGGGTCAGCGATATCCTTCGGGGAAAGATCGAAGGGTTTACGCTCGATCGGCTGGTTAGTTATGCCGAGAAGCTCCACCCTGGCCTAAAAGTTCGCATCGTGGCGGCCTAGGTAAATTAGGTGCCGATCATGGCATGCCCGCGATCCACTGAACGGCCGGATCTTCGGCAAAGTTGAAGGCCTTTCCTGCCGCGTAGTTTGCGGCGATCGTAAGGGCTCGTCCAGACACTCTTGCGAGTCAGTGCAATGTGAATTAAAGAAATAGCCGGACTTTTTATATGATCAATCAAGACTGGCCCAGCCCGGCCGACGTTGTAGATGCCTACCGAAGATGCCGACTTAAGAAGGCGTTTTCCTTTCATCAGGCGCAGTTTGAATCCAAGCTCGGCCAGAACCTACTCGATCTTCACCACGAGATCTCGACCAGAACCTATAAACCAACGCGGTCGATTTATTTCGTCGTCGAACGCCCCAAACCTAGGGAAATTTTCGCCTCGCACTTCCGAGACCGGATCGTGCATCACCTGATCGTGAGGAAGCTAGAACCCTGGTGGGAGCGCCGGTTTATCCATTCGAACTTTGCCTGCCGCAAGGGGCGCGGCACCCACGCGGCGCTCCGGAGCTTCCTCTCCCAGATAAATCGGACAAGCCGAGGAAATCAGTTTCCTGTATGGGTCCTAAAGCTCGACATTGAGGCGTTTTTTCCAACAATCTCGCGGTCTGCCCTGGCCGCGCTCCTCCTTCGAAATATCAGGCACCCCGCTTTGCGTTACCTCGTGGAAACCACCTATTCTCATGATTCGAGAAAAAGCTATCGCAGGGTCATTGGGCCCGGCGGGAGCAACGCCGAAGTTGATCCTCAGAAATCCTGGTTTGCCCGTCCGCCCGAGCAGGGAATCCCAATCGGAAATCTCACCTCCCAGTTCGGGGCGAACGTCTATCTCAACGGCATGGATCACTTTATCCAGAGAGAACTGAAACCAATGGCCTACCAGCGGTACATGGATGATCTTACACTCTTTTCAAATGATCCCGAGAGCCTTGCAGCGATGATTGAGCCTATCGACGAGTGGCTGAAGACCCACCGGGGCCAGCGGCTGAACCGGGCGAAAACGTTCCTGGGAGATGCCGCCAAGGGCGTTGACTATCTTGGGTACAAGATAGTCGGCCGGATTGGTCAGCTCCCGGAAATTCACATGCCCCCGAAGAAAAAGTGGGAATTCGTGGCTGCCGTAAGGAAAATTGAACAAAGAGGAAGCTTGGTCCCGCGCAAGCTCCACGCCTTGGCGCTCCGGAGGAGCGACGACGAAGCCAAACGCGCCTTGGCGTCCCTTAATTCTCGAATTGGACACCTTAAGCACGCAAAAAGTTATCGCCTTAGGAAAGAAACACTGATTCGCCTAGAGGAACGCACCTCCCTCAAGACCATTTCGCTGGAGCCGCTCCATAGCTTTGAATGGAAGCTTTATTCCTTTGGACGGCGGTTTCAGAAGATTCGCTTGAGATAGAGCGAGGCGGGAACCGTTAGGCACCCGCCTCGTATGGGTTAATCTATCCACGCCGCAACCGCGCACACCGCGACGCTAATACGCCTGGCAGTAAACGTTGTTGTTGTCGTTGTCGTCGTTGTTGTTGCCGCAACAAAAGCGACCACCGCCATTGTCCGCGTTAGCGAACTTGTCGTGTCCGAACTCGCTTCCCTCCAGAAGGGCGGCACGTGGGCCGATATCCTGGATTCGTAACCTTGCACCCCGGCTCGCTAGAGCCAGGGCCGGACTCCCGTGGGTAGGTAACGGCACTCTTCCGGTAGCCTTGACCGCCGAAAACACTGACCATTAACCCGCTCGCATATCACCAGAGCGACTCGCAAAAATCAAGTGCCTTCTTCCTTCTTTGCCCAGGCTATCCAGGCCGAGCACTGCTTTTGGATGTTCGAGAGGCGTTCCGAAAAGAGCATGAACTGCTTTCCGGAGATGGCGCGCAGATCGTGGAGCAGACGGAGGAGAACCCAGATCGCTTCAATCTCCAAATAGAGTTGCTGGAGAAAACGAGTCTTTTGCTTGGAGCCATTGGCGATCACGGTGAGACGCAAGCAGCGCAAGGCGCCGCTGAATAAAAGCGAGCCAAGATCGCTGCGCAAGGATTTTGGCAGCGATACTTTGAGACGGTGAACCTCGCGGCTGAACGCGTAGAGAGCCTGGTAGATTGGAAGATGCTGATTTCGTGCCATAAAAATTTTTCATCGAAGCGGCTTCGCCGCTTGAATTAACGGCCCGGCTAAGCCGGGCCAATGGGGAAATAATAAAATCAAGCCACAACCCACGCCGCAACCGCGCACACCGCGACGCTAATACGCCTGGCAGTAAACGTAGCTGGAGCCGTCGCCGTAATTGTTGTTGCCGCAACAAAAGCGACCACCGCCATAGTACGCGGGAGCGAACATTGTCACGCCTTTATTGCTTGGATACTGCGAGGTGGTACATTGCGATCCGGCAGTTCCTGGAGCGGCCCCACCTACTGCCGTCCATACTGCCAAGTTGCTGCAGTAAATCGGTACGCCAGTGGCGGCAACATAGCCGGTAGCTCCGAGCGGAGTACAGGCCGCACCAACTACCGCGGCGGCAGGCCGGATCGTACCGGCCACGTCTAGTTTTCCTGAAGGGGTTGATGTGCCTATACCGACGTTGCCGGCGCTATCGAGGCCCATAGCTTCAGTACCACCTGCACCAACCGTAAGTCTCAGCCCGCCACCACTTACACCTCTGACTTGCCCCACCTGGGTACCACCGTATGACATGAGAAGATATGGCTCCCCAGTACGATTGATTTCGATCCCGCCGTTACCAAGGGCTAGTTGGTGCCCGGGCGCCGTCGTTCCTATACCGACGTTGCTCCCGCTTTGATAGAGCACGCTGCTCCCCAGCGCCGTGCTGCTCGTCCAGACCGGAATATAATTCCCTGTGCCCGAGCCGCTGCTCGCCGTGGTCGTTGGCCCAGCGATGGCCGAGCAGCCGGTGATATTGTTCGATCCATTCACGGTCACGTTCAGTGTGAAAAAACGTGGCACGGAATTGGCTCCCATTTGATCGCCCACGCGCCGCCAATCCAAAATCACCAAAGCGATCCCGGTGGTGGCGCTCGTCGAGGTGTAGCGCGCGAGGTTTGTCTTGGCGTCCGTGCCGGAGCCGCCCACGGTGATGCTGTTCAGCTTTACAGAACGATTCCCGTACACGCAGGAGGAACAAGCTCCGCTGGTTTGGAAGACATTCGCGTTCAGGGTGTTTTTGATGGCTGTTAGGTTGGCGAAGCCGGTCACGGGGTTGCCTCCCCCAAAGGTATTCAGACACGCGGAGCTGCTGGTGAGGAGGGAGGCGATATCGCCGGTGATGGAGCGAGCTTCGTCGTTCGTGCTCACACTCTTCACCCCGGAGTAGCCCATCTTGTAGAGGGAAACCATGCCGAGCGACATCACGCCCATGAGGCCCGCGGCGATCATGATCTCGATGAGGGAAAAACCTCGTTCCGTCGCGCGGTGTTGAAGAATTTTCATGGTGCTCCAGGATTTGCGGCGGTCACAGCCGTGGGGGCGTGCAGGTTTTCGCTGCTGCGGAATAGGTTGAGAACGAGCGCCGCGGGCGGCTTAGCTCTGTTCTTGGCTCTGCTCAGAAGCTTGCCTAGGATCTTTCCGTGAGGCTGCACGCAGGGCCCAGGGGGGTAGCAGAGCGGCTTCCAGGCAAGGGTGAGGCGAAAGACACAGCTTTCGCTGTCGGCGCTTCCGAAAGCATCGAAGCTTTGGCAGGGTTTGCCACGCGAATCGAAGCCAGCGGACTCCGCGGTGGTGTCATGGATGATTTCGCCGTTCGCATTGAGCAGCCGGAAAGGGCCTTGGCTGGTGGAGCAGTCGGAGTGGGTGCGCAGGCACTGGAACACAAGATTGGCCGAATCGTTCACGGTATTCCTCCATGCCGTGTCGTTTTCAAGCTGAGCTTTGAGCTCGGCGCTGAGCTGAAGTATTTCTGGCGGTGGCTTGAGAGGAGGCGAGTTTTTTCTGGCCGGTGAATAGAACACGCTCATGGTTAGAAAAACGATCACTATCGTCGCAATCGCTAGAACGCTTTTCCTTAAAAATCGTTCAGCCTTCACGGCTTTGCCCCTTCTCTACTTTTGCTGGCTTGGTTCGCGTCCTCGACTCATAAACGCCCGGGACATCGAACCCGTGTGACTCATGAGCGGCGAAAAGACGGTCCATCAACGCAAAACCAGAGCGATGGCGAAGACTCACCTGGAAGTGAATTTGAAAGCGAGTGCAAGCGGGATTGAGACAAAGTGGCTGCCACGAAACATCCATTCGGAACACACAAGGGAAGTTTCCGTGCATCTCATCGAATAAAGCGCATTTTCGGCCGAATACGTCTAATCCCTCGACGGAAAGAGGATCATTGACCAATGTGCCCACCGCAGAGGCCAATGTTACCGATCCGCCGCCACAACTGCGCCCCATTCTCAGGCAATCAAAACTTGAACTTGATCGAATAGATTCTTGAATCGCCGCCGAGTTTCCCATCACCGCTTGGGCACGCGATAAGATTCGGCCGGGTGTGCTGGCGTAAATTATTCCCGTAAAGATGGAAAAAAAGAAAAAAGCAGTTGCTGCAACGGCGAGGAACTGTAACTTCGAGTTAGAGGGAAGCCGCTCCCGCGCGGATACTCTAGGTGGAAAGTCGTATGCGGTCTTTTGGCCCATGTAGGACTAACGGCCACAAACCACATCCGGATCAGGTGTTTCTATCCCACCGAATTTTATTCTTGTGTGTCGAAAGGCGCAGGCGAAGTTAAGGCACCCCGCCAAAACCCCTGCCGCCTCGCAGATGGATGAAGGAAACTATCAGACTCACGACAAAAAACGTTTCCAGGAACTGCGGCCGCTTGAGAACTATTTTTTTTCTTTCTTCGGTACCGCTGGAGCCGATCCCTGAGGAAGAATCACACGCTCAAGGCGCAGTCTATAGTATCCATCCAGGATCTGTTCCATTGGCAGAACATTGAGCGCCGGAGGTTGAATCGCTTCAAATAGCAGGTACTCGATGCTCACCTGAAAATACTCAGCAACGGCAGCGATATGACGAGGATCGCGAGGCTTCGCACCGGGAAGCAGCCACGTGGATAGCGTACTATTGGGCACCCCTGTTGCCTTGCTCACTTGAGTGGTTGTCACGTTGCGATCCTTGATAAGGGCACGCAGAACTTGGTGGATCTTGATCTCCTTCATTGTACTGGGTTCTTTCGACATCAGCGTGCCTCCTGATTACAAGTTTCCATCCCATCGAATAATTATCCGGCATGCCGAATGCCCCGCTCGGCCGACAGCCCATGGGGGCGGGATGCGTATAATACATTATACGCGCATTGCCCGTCGAGTACGTAAAATGAATTAGACGTTATTTTTTGAGGGAGAATTCTTTGAGGCGCGCAGGCAAGACGAAAGAGGATGTGGTCTATCTAAAGACTTTAGGGCGGCACTTAAGCCATTTGATTCAGAAAATGGGATATAAATCCCCGTATGACTTCTGGATAAATGCTGCCGACGGCGAATTTTCGCGTATGACGCTAAATCACATTCTAAATGGACGAATGGACCCCAAGCTAACAACGTTACGGGCGATTGCCAGGCTGCTTAAAGTAGACGTGAAAGATCTTTTCGATTTTTCTGGGCCCGCATGAACTGGCATGAATCTGGAGTGCCGCGGGGATCGTCCCGTAATGCGCAAAGCAACGCGCTTTTCCCCTGCCCGCTCCTCGTTCAGGAACGCTAGCTATCCGTCCGGCCCAAATTTCACTCTTTATTCTTGCCGGCGTGATTCGGATGGTAGTGATCGCGATCACGGGTTTTGGTTTCATGCGTATGAACCCCCGAAGACCTGTCATGAATGGGTTCCCCCGCTTGCATTCGATCGATCATCCCGCGCGGGAAAAGTTTCGTGAAATAGTCCGTGAAGGAAAAGTCCGGCACCGGGCTCGAATCGTGCGCCCATGCCTTGATGAGGGCTTTGTTCGCGCCCTGACGTTCGCGCTTCTCCCCTTTATAGGGCGCAATTTCCGTCTTCTCTTTGGTCACGGGATCTACGCGAAAGAGCGGAGCCACATGCTTTGCGGCCCGTTTATCAAAGAGCCCGGAATGGATATAGTTACAGGTGGCGTTTTTCTTGTACGTTTCGGACGGCGAAAAGGAAGCGAGTTCGGGGAGCGCCCGGCGAAATTTCAATTCCGCCCCTTCAATCCGATCCCGGAGGGAATCAATTGAAATGCGCATGCCTTGAGCCACAGACGCCTGGCTTCGTTTCTTTACCCGGACCTGCTTAAGGGCGTTCCATTGCTTTGGGGTGAGCGCTTCATAGGCCCCCTCAAAACGCTCCCAGAGGGTCAAGAGAAGCTTTTCCGGTTCTTTTGATACTTCGGCCGCAGCTCGGCGCAGGAAGCGGTTTCCGAGGAAATAGAGGCGCTTCTCTTTTTTGAGAACGTGGAAGAGCCGCAGGAGGTCCTGCTTGTATTCCTTAAAGCCAAACTTCTTGCCGTTAACGTGAAATGGCCCACCCACGTAAGTTTCGTCCCGGATATCGCGGAAAGTCGCTTCGTCCTCGATCCCGACTTCAAAAAAACAGAGGGCCGGGAGCAAATTTTTCGGTTCCTCGAATAGGAGCCGCCTGGAATCATTGAGCCCGCGCGCGAGGGATTCTTTTAAGTGCCTAGGATAGCGGCGCATGAGGATATGGGTTTTCGGGACGGCACGCCTCGGAAGAAAGGGGTGGAGAGAGCCGCCTGTGTCTTCCGGGGAATCTTGCACGGGAGTCGGCTCCTCGTCGTCGGTATCGCCTTCAAAAAATTCTTCCACGATTTCGCCGGTCCTAAATACGTCGTCTATTTTTTCACGCTCGTAGGCGCCATCTTCCGGGGTTTCAGCGCCGCCTTCATCATCGGTAAATTCTACGCGGTAGGTGCTTCGCTTGTTAAGGGAGGGAATGCCGTTCTCTAACGGGGCCATATTTTTGTCGTGGTCGCTGTGCCACTTTTTCTCTTTTGCCAACTCCTGGTTCACGAGCGCCGAGATCGCTTCCCAGCGCCGCCACCATTCTTCGTTGATCGGCAGGGACTTCAGCCAAGAGAGGTCGTGAAGAGGCATTTCCTTTAGCTTGGAATGCTTAGCCGCGCGCACGAGTTTGCGTCTTAAGAAGTATTCAGCCGTGGAAATTTTACCGCCTTTTTGCTTCACCCGAATTTATCGGCTGTTTTTGGTTTGAGCAAAAGGCGTCAGTTGCCCCGTTTTGAAAATAAATATCGGCTATTTATTCAAATGTTTATGAGGGTTAGAGGTCAAAACATACCCCTAAAACTCGCCTTATAATAAAGGCCAGGTAATTTCATTTAAATTTTTTGGGGGAAGGGGGCTGCTGACTAAACAACCTACTTAGGGAACTTATCACGAAAAAATCAGGGCGCGCAAGAAATATCAATAACTCAAAAATAAGTACCAAAACCACGGGCTAGGCGCGGAAGCAATCCTAGCCCTCTTTATTTCTCAAAGGAGAAAAATGGAAAATAAGAAAAATGAAGATCCGATGCCGTTTGCGATTGGTATCGGCGGACTACTCATGGTGGCCGTTTATTCGCAAAAACAAATGGAAATTAAGCACTGGTTCTACACCAATCTGATGATGCTGGTATTTGCGGCGTTCGTGATGATGGCTCTCATTGTCGTACGAGTGCTGCACAAGATGAAGAAAAGGGAGGCAGACCTAATCAAACGCATGCAGGCGGTGCGGTCGGTGAAACCAGGCGGAGATGAAACGGATTACTACAAAAGGAGAGATTGAATGGAAGAGGTCTATGTAGGGCGAACCGTGACGGGCCAAAAACTGGCTTTGCCCAACGATGTCCGCACGGGACACGTGCAGATAGTCGGGGCTACTGGGAGAGGCAAGACCGAGTCTGTCATTGTGCCCTGGATGCTCCAGGACACGATTGCAGAAAGGACATGCGTGCTGATCGACGGGAAAGGCGACCGGCAGATTTTGGAGAGGATAAGGCAGGCCCACAGGCGGGTGGGCCTGGCCGAAAAGAATTTGGCCTGGCTCGATTTAGGCCGAATCGAGGATTCCTTTGTGACGAATCCTCTCCTTTACGGCACTCCCCAGCAGATCGTAGACCGGATATTTTCAAGCTTCACGTTTGAAAATGAATACTTTAAGAGCGTGGCAATGGAGGCCACGCTCCTCGTCGTCCGAATCTTAAGGGCGGCGAAAGTTGCGCCAACGTTTAGCGCATTATTCAACATGCTCCAAAACGACGGGGAGCTTGCGGAGTTGCTGGGAAAGCTGCCTGAGCTGGAACGGCGGGGACTTGCGAGAGGGGCGGAGAGGCTCCTCGCGCAGTCAAAGAAAGACAGGCTGGAAAAGTTTTCCGGCCTACTTTCCCAACTCTCGCCGTTCGCGGAAGGAGAGATTGCAGGACTCGTGAACGCTACCGGCACGGAAGATAATTTCCTTTCCCTGACGGAAGTGCTGGCTCCAGGAATTAAACCAGGAGCGACTTCGATCAAGACGGTGCTAATTCTGATTCCGCAGCTGCTCTACCAGGAAACGGCCGGAAAACTGGGGAAAATGCTGCTTCAGGAAATTGCCTGGGCAGTTGGATACCGCGAGTCGATTGGTTACAGAGAGTTTACTTCTTTGTATCTCGACGAGTTTGGATCGTTCGTGTACCCGGGGTTCATCGGACTTTTGAACAAGGCTAGGAGCACGAATACCGCGATTCATTTGAGCCACCAGAGCCTAGGGGATATTCAATCCGTGAGCCGCGAATTCGCTACCGCCCTTCATACCAATACGAACGTGAAGTGCATTTTAGGCGTTAACGATCCCGATACGGCGGACTTTTTTGCCAAGCACTTTGGGACGAGGAATGCGGAGAAGAAGACGGAACGTGCGGAAGATAAGAAATACTGGGGCGATCCAGAACGCACGGGCCAAATGTCGATTCGGGACGTGAAAGAGTACCGAATTGATCCAGACAACTTGAGGCATTACTCGATGGGTATGGGAGCCATTTCCATGATCGTTGATGGAAATGCGATCACCGAGGAAATCCAATTCGCCCGCGCTCCCTTTTAAAGGAGAACAATGAAAATAAAAATGCAACGTCGGGTGTCCTTGACACCGAGGGATATCCATTTGCTGAACGAGCTATATGAGAACGTGGTCTTGTCGTTTTCCCAGGTGTGCCGCAAGGCATTCCCGGGAAGAGCAAAACCCACGGTTGTAAATCGCTTGGGAAGGCTCGAAGGGATGGGCGTAATCGAACGCTGGCGTATACCGGTGCTCAACGTCAAAACGCCAGGTCCAGGGATCTTTGTGGTCTACCAGATTACGAAGAAAGGCGTCAATGTGCTCAAGGGAGAGTACTTGAGCCTTGAGCTTCGAGACAAACCCGTTCGACTACATGGCTATTCGATCTACCATGACCTGCTTCTCGTGGACGCGATGGATGCGCTGAAAGCGCGGTTCCCTGGCGCAAAAGTTATTCACGGAAGGCTCGCCGAATATGTGGCGGATGGTGACAAGGTAGTTGAACCCGACGCAGTTATGGAGATGCCAGGAAGTCACGAGCGTTGGGCGGTGGAGCTAGAACTCACCGCCAAGAGTGAGCGACGCTATCGGGAAATTGTGCTTCGCTACCGGCTCTCGCGCGCCTTCGATCGGGTGCTGTATGTGGTGGGGCATTCGGAAATTGTGCCAAAGCTAACGCGTGTTCTGGACAAACAGCCGGGAGAACTTAGCGCAACGCTACCGACGGAGAAGTTCCTGGCCATCGGCCTCACCGCGCTTTTGCCGATTGAGAAAAGCGCAAACAACCAAGAAAAAATGACAATCAACAACAACGAAAAGGAGACAATCTCGCATGAATAAACATGAAACCCTGCTCTGGAAAGTGGACTCGCTACTCGCCTTTGTGGACCTGAAAGTCGGACTCATAGCCTGGATATTGATTGACCTCTACCGCTCGACGATGATCTTGGATGGCATTCCGGGAAGGAAAATTAAGACCGTCGCGGACGTTACGCATTACATCTGGGAGAATTGTGGCGCGCCCTACCTCATCTGGATACCGATCGTGGTAGTGGCTGACATTGCGGTAAAGCGCGTCCTAAAAGGAGCGCTCGAGTAGAAATGGGTCAAACCCCGGGTCAAATGCAAATTTTGACTCGTGGCTTCGGAATTGAATCGCGGAAAATCCATTAAACAATAATAGTAGCGCGCCCTTACCCACACACCGCAGTAGCGGCCCCGCCTCCCTTATCCTCCTGACCTCTCTCCCTCTACGATGGAAAGAGGTCAGGAGGGGGAGGCGGGGTGGATGTGTGGGTAAGGGTAATAATATAAAT
>JALHPX010000045.1 GCA_022842225.1 bacterium | reverse complement strand
GCCAGTCTTTTGCCAGCTCCACGGCACTGCGAAGCAAATCTCCAGAATACGTCTGCAATTTATTGTCGAAGCGCTCAAATAAAGTAAAAGCGTCGGCCGTACCGCCGGCAAATCCTGCCACTACGCGCCCGTGGTAAAGGGTGCGGATTTTTTTGGCGGTCGATTTAATCACCGAATTGCCGAGGGTCACCTGCCCATCGGCGGCAATGGCAGTTTGGAGCCCGCGCTGCACACACAAAACAGTGGTGGCTCGAATAGGAGTTCCGTCGGGAAGTTTTCGCGTCATACATCGACCTCGCTGTCGCGTTTCCGGAGGTTCTTTTTGCCTCGCGGATGCGCTTTATCATAGGACTTCTTTAGTCGCTCGATATCCACTTGCGTGTACTTCTGCGTGGTAATCAGCGACTCGTGTCCCAGCAACTCCTGAATTTCTCGGAGTCCGGCCCCTGCTGCCAATAAGTGAGTTGCGCAGGAATGACGAAAAGTATGGGGAGATACCTTTAGCCCCTGAGGACCCAACGCTTCGACCGCGTACCGACGCAAGTCTCGCTGCAAGGTCCTCACGGATACCCTTTGCCCTTCCCGGTTCAGAAACAAGGCGGTTTTCTCGCCCTGTTTGACCAAACCCGGAACGCTCGAAATATAGGCATGAATGGCGTTTTGACAATGGCGACCCATAGGAACGATCCGTTCCTTGTCACCTTTTCCAATAACCCGCACCGTTCCCCCTCGCAGGTCCACATCCTGATAAGTCAGGTTGGCCAGCTCGGAAATCCGCATTCCCGTCGAATAAAGCAGCTCAATAACCGCCAGAGTGCGCTTTTGAAACAGGGTTCCTGGTGGGATCGAACGCAGGATCTCGGTAATTTCTTCCGGTTTGAGGATTTCGGGAATTTTTTGCTCGGACTTGGGCAGAGTGATGAGCTTTGCAATGTTCTTTTCGATGATTTCTTCCCGGTAGAGAAACTTCAAAAACCCCTTAATTACACTCAGTCGTCGGGCCACCGTCGAGCGCTCGTGCTTTTGCCGCTGCTCCGCCAAGAAATTTCGCAGCAGGGTAAGATCAGTCAGAGCGCCTAAGGGGTCTAATTGTGCCTGGGAATTTTGCCACAGAAACCCCATCCAATGACGCAGGTCGATAGAGTAATTCGTGAGCGTGTAATGGCTGGATGTTCTTTCATTCTTTAAATATTCCAAATATTTATCGAAAAGCTCGGGAATGTTCGCGCGCTGCTTAGTAGTGGAAGGCATTAGAAATAATCTCGTTCAGTTTTGATAAAATATCAATTCACCGCAAGAATAGAGAATATGCGCACCTTGTACCGACTCCCCCTGCTTTGCTGGCTCCTCGTAACGACACACCCTCTGTCCGCGGCCTCTCTGCCATCAAATTTATCGTCTGAAGAAGTTGGCAGAGCGATTCAGATCTTTGGGGTGGGAAGTGGAATGCGGCTTTTGCGATCCTCTGAATCGCTACCCGACTGGCCGGGATTTAAGGCCGGAGTAGAACTCACGCTTCAGCCGATGAAAAACATCAACTCCCTGGGAAATGCTAACGGCACTTTGCCCACGCTCTTTCCCATGCCGCGATTCTATTTTGCTAAAGGTTTGGGGCACGGCGGGGAGCTACTCATCGGAACTTTTCCCTTCATCATGCGAAATACCGTCGCCACCTACGGCGCGCTTTTGAAATGGACCGTGCGTCCGGAAGATGAGTACTTTCTCGCCACTGCTGTTTTTGCGGGCTACACGCGGATGCTGGCGCTCAATAATTCCCTTCGTGCACACACCGTTGAGATAGGCATTAGTGTCAGCAAGGACTACGTGCGGTTGCGACCTTATGGCGGGGTGGCTTTTGCTCTAAGTGTGGGGGATGTGGGATCGGGGGGCGGTATTACCAGAAGTGGAACGGTCAATAGTTTTAAGCTCTTTGCGGGGTTTGAACTGGAACTACCAATGAGTTTAAGCGTGCAGCTGGATTTCTTGGATCTGCTGCCATCCGCATCGTTACTGGTTGGCTTCCGCTTGTAAAATGCGCCTCACCAAATCTGTCGTCGAGAAGCCTGGCTCCAACGAAAGACACTGCACCCGGCCACCGCCTTTGCGGACCACGGCTGTCTCGGGAAGGACGTCGGGATCGTAATCGCCGCCCTTGGTGTGGATGCTTGGTTTGATTTGAGCGAGCACTGCTTCTGGCGTCGACTCAGAGAACAGGCAGACAAAATCCACCGATTCGAGTCCTGCTAACTGCATTAGCCGCGCCTCTTGGTTTTGAATCGGCCGCAGCTTGCCCTTTAATCCGCGCACGCTTTCGTCGGTATTTACTAAAACAATCAAGCAGTCGCCTAGATTGCGTGCCTGCCACAGATAGCTGATGTGCCCCCAGTGCAGCAGATCAAAGCAGCCGTTGGTGGTGACGATCTTCTTATGCTCCGTCTTCAACTGAGCAATAGTCTTCAAGAGGTGATCTAGACTGATTATTTTATGGAGCGGATCGCGCACTGACATACCGAATCCTTAATTCTGCGTGCGGAGCACCTGAGACCCCGAAAGCCTATCGATTAAATTCTTGCCGTCTCTTTGGAAGACCATCAGCAAGGCAGGCAATATGGCTACTTGGCATAACAGGCTCAAACCCACTCGTGCAAATTTCTTAGTAAAGCGCTGCTCATTACCGTAGTGAATGCGCATGCCCCAAATCCACATCCCAAAGGTCGATTCGAGAATACCAATTGTCAGTGTGAGATATGCCAACCAAAGAGCAGCGAAGCCAGCGACGATGTACTTCACAAACGCAGGCTGTGCGAGTTCCTTCACCATTTTTGGGGAAAATAGCGTGGAATCACTGGAGAGAACGTTGGTGACGAAAACCACCGACAAGATTGCGAGCGTCCAAACGAAAACTTGATCCATGATGGCCGACATCATTCTTCGCAGCAAACTTGCTTTTGGAAGTGGCGGGGGCTCCGAAAAAGTCTTGGCGTTCTCCAGTTCAGGCAACGCTTGGTTCTCGATTTCACCCAGCGCCTTGCGCAGGCGCTGATCTTTCACTCGAAACGATGCAGCCGGAGCGGCCGTGTCATCTTCGAATGCAACTTCCACGGCGTTTTCGTCGACAAAACGGCGAACGGGTTGAGAGGGGCGGAGTGATTCTGGGCGGTTGATCGGCGCGTTGACACTCTCGTGTAAAAATTCCTCGATCGGAGATTCGGGCTCCGGGCGCTCAGGGCTCTCTTGCTGCAAAATGCGCGGCAATTCCGACGGGAAGCGCTGGAGAGGCTCCGAAGGCCGGATCTTCATGCTGTGAATTCCCAAACCATCTGTCAGTGGAGTAAAGGAGCGACTGAAATCAGTGGTAATATCGACAGAATCCGCCAATTCCTCGGCCAGAAATCGCTGCAGGTCCACGAGGCTCATCAGATCTTGCTCTGCATCACCCAATAATGGACTGGAAATTTTGCGCCGTTCGATATCCATTTGCCGCCCCCGAAGTAAGATTTTCTTGATCTGAGGCTATTCTCTCGCGAAGCGTGGAGAAACGCCAGCCGCAGGTCAGAAAGTCGTGAACACCGACGACAAAATGATCTTTGTTTTCTTTGATCGCGCCTCGCGACAAGCGCTATACTCGGACTTCACATTTCCTAACTTTCAGTTCACAACCGAGGACAACATGAAAATCAAATTCATTGTTTTGCCGTTATTTGTATTCTTCTGCAGTTCAAGTTTTGGCACTTACTCCACTACACTAAAAAACAAGAAGTTGGCGCTGACCTCGGGGAGCACCGCTTTCTCACTAAAGGCAGAACGCCGTTCCGATCTGCCGTACCAAAACAACCTGGCTTTCACGATCAAAAACGGAGTTCCTAGCATTTTATCGACTGAAATTATTTCGTTTAGCCCGATGTCTAACGGCGAACGCATCGAAATTACTTCGAACACCACTCTGTCCGGCGGCGTTCATTCCGGTCCTGCATCGGTAGAGGCGAGCGGTTCTACTGTTTTTGAAGTAGTCCCCGTAAGCTGCACCGTTACCGGATCGCAGGACGAGATGTATCCGTACAACATGGAAGTGAAGTTTAAGATCAATACGGATCCCGTTAACGTTCAGAATCTCGCCAACTATACTGTTTATTACTCCTACTGCGGAGAAGACAATTCGTCGGGTGACTGTACACCTTACTACGAGACCTCGGTGTCCAACGAAAACACAATCACGTTTAACACCTACTGCAGCTCGAACTGCACCACTAAAATTGGCAGCCTGCGAATGGATTACTACGACGGCCAAGTTGGCGAGACCAATATCATGGTCGGCAATGGTGGTAAGAAGTGCGTAGATGGCACTTGGTCGGATTACTAGAAATCCAGACGTCTCTAGCGAGTTTGTCCCCATCGCGAGCAATCGCGGTGGGGATTTTTTTTTGCTTTAATCGACGAGATGGTGGGCGAGGTTCGCCACTTCTTTCAACTGCGACCGCCAGTCTCCAGCTTCCGCTTCAAAAACTAATTTGTTATCGGGCGTAACAGAATATTTCGCAGGCGATTTCTTAATCAGCTTTACGATCTTGTCGGGACTGGCGGGCGTGGAATCAGCAAACTGCAGCGAGGTCCGCTTAGGTCCGCAATTCATTCGCACCACGTGCAAGCGCTTTAGGCACAAGCGAATTTGCATCAGGCCCAACAAATGCACTACTTCTTCCGGCAGCGAGCCAAACCGATCACGCACTTCCGCTTCAATATCCGAGAGCGCGTTTTCGTCTTTTGCGCTCGATAATCGACGATAAAGCGCGATACGTTCACCGATGTCGGGCAAATACCAATCAGGGAACGAGGCCGCAATCTTCATGCTGATTTCGGGCTCGATATCGTCGGTTTTCTTCTCTCCGCGCAAAGCCTGAATTGCCTCTTCGAGCAACTCGAAATACATATCGATGCCAATCGCGTGTAAATGGCCCGATTGCTCCTTGCCCAATAAGTCGCCGGCGCCGCGGATTTCTAAGTCGTGGCTAGCGATATTAAACCCAGCGCCTAAATCCGTGTAGCGTTGCAGCACCTGGAGACGCTGTTTGGCATCTTCGGTCATTGCGTTCTCACTTGGCACCAAGAGGTAACAATAGGCTCTCTGAGCGGAGCGGCCGACGCGTCCTCGCAGTTGATAAAGTTGCGCCAGGCCAAATGTATCCGCGCGATCAATCAGCATGGTATTGGCCTTGGGAATGTCCACACCCGACTCAATGATCGCGGTAGAAATCAGCACATGTGCTTCGCCCCGATAGAAAGCCAGCATCTTCTTCTCAAGTATGTCGCCGTCCATCTGGCCGTGGGCGATTTCCATTTTCACCTTAGGCAATAGCTGCTGCAATTCGTCGGCAATTCCAAACAACGTCTCGATGCGATTGTGAACAAAAAACACCTGTCCGCCGCGACTCAGCTCATTTGCGATGGCCTCGGCGATTATCTCGGCATTGTGGCGACACACGAACGTGCGCACGGAAAGCCGATCTGGAGGCGGCGTTGTAATGATCGAAATTTCTTTTAATCCTCCCAGCGCCATATTGAGTGTGCGTGGGATAGGCGTGGCGCTCATGGAGAGCATGTGCACTTCGGCGCAAAGCTTCTTCAGCCGCTCTTTTTGAACCACTCCAAACCGGTGTTCCTCGTCGACAATCACTAGGCCGAGATCTTTAAACACAACATCGGCTGAGAGCACGCGGTGAGTACCAATTAAGATATCTACTTTGCCGTCTTTTAAAGCCTCAAGCACGGCCTTGTTTTCGGCATTGGATCGCATCCGAGAAACCATCTCAATGCGCACACCCATGTCGGCCATACGTCGCTTGAAGGATTCAAAATGCTGAAATGCCAGTACAGTGGTGGGCACTAGGACGCTCACTTGTTTGTTATCGAGCACCGCGCGGAATGCGGCGCGCATCGCCACCTCTGTTTTGCCGTAACCCACATCACCACAGATCAAGCGATCCATCGGAGTGGGATTGGAAAGATCTTCCATCACTTCAAAGATGGCTTTCCATTGATCAGGCGTTTCATCAAAAGGAAAGGCCATCTCAAATCGCTGGTATTCTTCGCCGATAGGCGAAAAAGCAAAAGCTTTTTTAGTTTTGCGAATCGCCTGCACCCGCAAAAATTCCACGGCTAATTCGGATGCAGCCTTCTTGGCTTTTGCCTTGGTCTTGACCCAGGCATCTCCGCCCAGTTTGTCGAGGGGAGGTGCGTGTCCTTCACCACCCGAGTAGCGCTGCAGGACATTGAGTCGATAAACCGGGATATAGAGCTTGTCGCCGTCTCGGTACTCCAGCAACACGTAGTCATTGGGGCTGCCCTGGAAATCGAGAGTCTTGAGTCCGACGTACTTCCCGATGCCATGATCCTTGTGGACGACCAAATCACCGACGTTGAGATCGCGAAAGGCCGCGAGGAGCTTTTCGGTATCAACGGGCTTGGTGGTTGAAGTTGCCTTAGAGCGCTTCTTCTGACCAAAAATGGTCTCTTCACTGACCAGAACTAGTTTAAGTTCGGGGAAGATTCGGCTTTGGCTTAGATACCCCTGCCACAACACGACCCGTTGGGAATCGACGGCAAAAAGCTCCTTTACCGAAGCAATTCCCTCATCCCGGATGACGCATTTAATTCCGTAGGGCTCCATCAGCGATTGAAAACGCTCGGCGTGGGTGCGCGTATGGCAGATCAAATGGGCATGGTAGCCCTTGTCCCGCCACTCAGCAAAATGAGTGGCATACGCCTGTAGGGCTCCCGCCATTGCCGTCTTACTGCGCGCCTTTGCCGCCGCATCGCCCACCATCAATTCAAACGACGGGATTTGGATGACTCCCGGCTGGCCGGAGTTAAATGCTTCGAAGAAAAAATCCCCCGTCATGCGCTTTTCAAACTCAGCTTCCGGGACAACCAGCTTATCCACGGAGGCAATGGGAAGCGGCTGTTTTTCAAACAGCGCGACCTGAGATCGTAAACGGGGCAACTCGGAATCCTTCAACAATTCCATCAGAGCCGTCGGGCCGTCCCACCAGTAAACGGTGTCTTTGGGGAAATACTCAAAGAGAGACGATTGCTCGTCGCAAAAATAGGGATAGAGGAAAAGGCTATCGGCCGGGATCACTCGATCGCGCAAGCGTTCCAACAATTGATCACGATCGGGCTTGGGCATGCCCAGCGTATCCATGCGCTCTTTAACTAAGCCTAGAGAGGTTTCAAGCTTTGCTCCTGCAGGCAAAACAGATTGCCCCGCTGGAATCGCATACACTTGATCCACCGAGTCCGCAGACCGCTGGGATTTGGGATCGAAGAAACGAATTTCCTCTATTAACTCGTCGAAAAACTCGAGCCGAAACGGCATCGGGTACAACGGCGAAAAGATATCGATCACGCCACCGCGCACAGCGAATACACCGGGGTCATACGCATTCGGCTGCTTTTGATAGCCCAGATCCAGAAGGGCGTGGACAAGCTCGTCGCGATCTTGGCTGGCATCTTTCTTCAAGATCTTGACCGAGTTTAAGAACTCCATCGGCTCCATTGCTTTGAGAGCAAGGGCAGGGAGCGAGGTAATAAAAATCCGGCCTTTGGCGTCGTTTAACGCATGAAAAAGCGCGCTATTACGTTCCCAAATCAACTCCGGATTGGGAAGCAGTCCACGGTAATAATCTAAGTCTAAATGCGGGATGTAGTGAATGCGGGCGGACTTCTCTTTGCCCAAGAGCCAGCCCAAATTGTCCACGACAGCGCGTGCTTCCGCCTTGGTGGGGAATACGACGAGGATGGGATTTCGAGTCCTAAGAGCGAAAGTTCCAAGTACGACGGACTTACCGACATCATCGAGTCCGGCGAAGCGCGAAGCTTTCTCCAAAGGCTGCTCGGGGTTTAGCAACCACTGGCTAGCGTTATCCATTTACACATTCATGGGTTTAAAGAGGTTTACCCTAATTCTTCTTTCAGGTCTCTGCGCATCAACGATGATACAGCATCTCGCGCGGACGTACCTTCATACAGAATGCCGTACACTTCGCGCAAGATCGGCATCTCGACGCCTAATTCCGTCGCCCATTGGGATGCCGCTTTAGCGGTAAAGTAGCCTTCTGCCACTCCGCCTAGCTCCGCGCTTACCTGCGCGAGCTTGCCGCCTTTGCCAATGGCCTCGCCCAATCGACGATTACGACTTAAGGGACCCGTACAAGTAAGTACTAAGTCACCCATTCCAGCCAAACCCAAAAAAGTCAGAGGCTGCGCGCCTTGTTTCTGGCCTAAACGCGCAATCTCGGCGAGTCCTCGCGTAATTGTGGCCGCTTGGGAATTGTGACCGAGTCCTAGGCCTGAGACCATTCCCGAGGCGATGGCGATCACGTTCTTCAGAGCTCCTGCCATTTCTACTCCCACCACGTCGTCAGAAGTATAAGCACGAAATACCGCGGAGCTTGCGACCGCCTGAACCATCCTACAAAGTTCGGCCGATTCGGCAGCGATCGTAACAGCAGTCGGCAAACCTTTTACCGTCTCTTCTGCAAAGCTGGGTCCCGATAGCACTGCATATTGAGCAGATGGGGCAATGCTTTTGAAAATCTGGCTGACGCGAAAGTGAGTGCCGATCTCAATGCCTTTTGAGGCATTCACGATGATCTTGTCTTTGAGATGGCCGGCAAAAGGACCAAAGACCGAGCGGATCTGTTGGGTGGGGATAGAGCAGACAATTAGCTTGCTGCGCGTGATCGCCTCTTCGAGATCAGTCGTCGCTTTTACTGCTGGGTGAAGCTTGAGTCCCTTTAAGTAGCGGGGATTTTCCATGCGATTATTGATGGAATCAGCAACCTGCGCATCGCGTCCCCAAATAAGCGGGCTATTTCCGGCGACAGCAAATGTATGCGCCAAAGCACTCCCCCAACTCCCTGCACCTATCACACTGATGTTTCCTGACACGGCATCCCTCCAATCCCCTACCGATTATCAGTAAACGACGTGAATGTCTTCGGTGCGCAACGCGTTATTGCTGTGCGAGCGGGAGTTTCTGATAAAATTCCCCAATGAGCTTGCCCATCATCAGCCTGGCGCTTTTTTTCGGATGTATCTTAATAAGTCGATTTCATCTGCTGCCCTTGCGGTGGAATAGGTGGTTGGTTTTTCTCCCATTGATTGGAAACCTCATAAGCATCGGAGTGTTTCTCTCCGTTCTTGATCAGTACCCATCCACATTTCTGATTTTATTGGCGGTACAAGCAGCGTCGGCCTTGTTTATCACCTGGTTGGCTTGCGCTCGCGATGCGGAAGAAAACACATTGCGATCGATAGAGTTCATCGCCATGCAATCGATTTTGCTCTGCCTACCGCTATTTTTTCCGCGTATCGAAATCACCGCATTGAGTTGGCTAGGAAGTTCGTGGTTATGGCTCTACTGGAGTTCCAGGAACACCACCACGGGCTCGAAATTTTCTTGGATATCGACCACGCACCTAGCCAGTGATTGCGTGCTATTTGTTGCTCTTTTCTTTTTCTACGCCGGCGGCCTAGTTGGCAATTACCCTTGGAGTTTCTCGGCGCACACGAGCACTTCGCTTTCATCAGGCGTTTTCTTTATATGGATTGCTAGTGCCCTGAGAATTTCACTTTGTGCGCTGGTTGCACTTGTCGACGATGCCCGCCGCACATACAGCCGCGAGGATGCGCCGTTGTTCTTTATGCAAGCCGCTGGATTTGCGGCCCCCGCTGCTTTGCTGCTACTCAATCCCGACTTTGAAATCTTGGGTGAGCCATTTACGGAAATCCACCGGGCTACGACTTCAATCCTACAGGGGATCACCTTGTTTGCTGTTGGAGTGGCAACCTATCAGGCTTTTTCGACGAGAAAAACGCGGGTAGCCGTCGGTGCACTCTGCTTAAGCGTTTGGGGATTGTGGTTAACCTCTCTGACCGAATTACATAACGACTGGGTGCTCGTATTTGCGTTTCAAACTATTGCGGCACTTGCCCTCGCCTGCCTCACGATTTTTACTATAGAAACCAAGCCGGCAGCTGCACAGCCGTTGCGTCTCCTTATGCGCGTGCTCTTTTGCTGGTTAATTGCCGGTTGGGCGCTTGTCGCGCCCAGCACGCCCTTGTTTTTTCAACTCGATAGGCTCACAGCCCTGATTAGGTCGGATGGCTACGCGTACCTGTTTCACTATTACATTCTCACTTTGTTTACAGCAGCTGTCGTCGGCAGACTTTTTTATACTGCAGTTCTTTGGAACGAGACTGCTGCCGCGCCTTCGTCGCCACGGGTGTGGGCCACAGAAATCGCGCTCACGATTGCCGCGATTTTTTATCTCTCTCTCGATGGGACAGTGATGTTTTCGGTCAGTGGCGAATCGCTGAATTGGAAACAACTCGCCACTTACTTTCTCCCTCTGGTGGTGCCCTTTGTCGCGGGTGCTGCCAGCGCACGGTGGATGGCACCCCCCGCTCCCACCCGCGAAAAGGTCGCTAGGCAAATGCCTGCGCCCATTCCGAGTTCTGGGTGGCAGCGGGTGCCAGAACGCTTTGCAACTGTCATATGGTACAGCCCTGTTTTCTTGATCCGTAGCTCGTCGCGTGCTTTGGCGGCAGCCAGCACGCACGTGTTTTGGTTGCTGATTTCGCTCACGGCCTTTGCACTGCTACTTAAGCGAGGTGTTTTTTGATACCCACACTGTTCTTCGACAATGTTTACTTGCTCGCCGTGGCCCCAGTTGTGCTCTTAGGACTACGAGTGTTTTTTTCCCGTCCCATAGTGACGAGCCTTTATCTCGTCTACACGCTAGGGCTCATCGGATATTTTGCAAAAACTACCCACCCGATTGCGTACTTCTTGCCGGCTCTAAAGCTTTTGTCTCATTTTTCCGCTCCCACTCTTTCCCTGCCAGCGGAATTTGGCATCGCGCCTCCGGCAAGCATGTTCTTCTGCAAACTTCTATGGGCTTACGCCGTCTTAAGATTTAGAAAAGACCCCTACGTTCTATTCTGGATAGCTTTGGATTCTGCCATGTCCTTTTTACTCTGCGCCCGCGATATCGCGACGTTTCTCTTCTGCTGGCAATGCTTAAGTTTGTTGGGATTGGGGTGGTTTGCTGTGAAATCGGAACGTGGCGATGATGCGGATTCCGAAGTTCTCTTGCGAATGGCCGGAGTCACCGCCGTGGGATTTGGCACCCTTCACATGGGAATCAGCCTTGCTCATACAGCAATGACTGTAGTGGGAATTCTCATCCTGGGAGCCGGGCTGCTCTTTCAGACGCTTTTAAATGTGCGATCGGATGCCCGCCGCATGCTTCTGGTGGGATTAATTGCTTATTCTATGCCCGCCGTATTCTTGATGACTCGTCTCGACGGACTCGCTGATAACGATGGCTTGGCTTTTTTGCCGACGATGCTTTTGTTTTTTGCCGGTGTTTGCACCACCTTCAGCCGAAGAGTGGAAAATATACTAGGGCTTAGTTGCATCGCGGCGGTTTCGCTCTGCACTCTTGCAATGATCCTGGGGCGGGCTCTGGCACCGTTTTACACCAGCATACTGCTGGGGCCATTTGGATTTCTCTTCGTTCTTCTGTGCGCGCAGACATCGTTCCTATCGCCTCCGGCAGAAAGTTGGATCCGCGCATTGCCGCGGTTTTCCGAGCGCTGCCTGGCAACCGTTTCTCTCGTCACTTTGATTGCCCTGCTGGGGACCATTCCGCTAGGAGCTGGAAACTTCCCGCTGCGGAATTTAATGGCGACTTCGATTCTTAGTTCAGTACTCACCTGCATCGGCACCGTCGCGATGGTGGGAACCCTGTTCTCCGCTCTTACCGGCGTTTGGTTTTCGGATCGATTCTGGAAATGGCCGCAAAGGAGCTTCAATGCTTAACCACGCCGCAGAGCTACTCAACTTATTCCTCAAGAACCCGCCTAGTGAATTATTCCGTGCTGCCATGCTGCTCTTTAGTTACATATTTTTTCTGCTCGCATCCTGGCCACGAGACAAGAAAAGTTCGTTTTCCGGCTCACTCGCATTGTGGTCCGTGGCGCAAATTTCCGTTCTCTTTTTACTTACGCAGAACCATCGGGTGATTGTGTGGGTAGTAGGCGTGGAACTCATCGCTTGGATGTATTCACAAATGGAAAAGGCGCTTTTCCAAGATCGGCCCACTCGTTCGATGGTAATGCCGCTCTCGCACCTGCTCTCTCTCGTCGCTTTACTGGTCGTCGCCGCTAAGTTTCCCTACGTCACCTGGCGCGAATTATCGATTATCAGTGCAGATCCCACCGAGACTGTCGCAAACCCCGCTCGTCTTGTTTTTGGCATGATGGTGCTTCAACTCGTACTGCGTTCGGGGTTTCTCTATAGCCCCGGCTTTTCGCCTACAACGGGAAGGCACAAACTATTTGAGCTGTGCGGATTGGGAATCCCTTCGTTACTCCTCGGCTGGGATCTCTTTGAAGGATCGGAAATGGCGCTGCCGACG
>JALHPX010000044.1 GCA_022842225.1 bacterium | reverse complement strand
TCAGGACGAGTACTTGTGCACAGTGTAAATCAGCTTCTTTACGTTTAGGGGCTTGGTTAGAAACTCGTTGCATCCGGACGCGAAACTTTTTTCTCGTTCGTCATTCATTGCGTGGGCCGTGAGTGCAATGATGGGAGTGGAAATTCCGTCCCTCCGCAACTGCCTTGTCACCTCGTTACCATCCAGCTCTGGCATTTGGACATCCATTAAAATTACGTGGTAGTTGCCGCTTCGGGCTAAATCGAGAGCCGCTCGTCCGTTGGTCGCCGATTCAACAATGGCACCTTGCTCCCCTAAGAAGCGCGTTACCATTTCTTGGTTATCGGGATTGTCTTCGGCTACGAGAATTCGAATACTGTCCAGGCGCGGCCAGGAGGAACGTTCTTGCGAATCCGCCGTTCCATCTTCCATCGCGCTACCCTCGGGGGCGAGTGAGCCACGCGGATGCATCGGGATAGAAAGTTGAAAGACACTGCCTTCGCCGCGAGCGCTTTGGACGAGCGTAAGTTCGCCGTCGAGCGCGTAGGCTAGGCGCCTCGACAAGGCCAAACCCAATCCAGTGCCACCGAATCGGCGAGTGGTGGAGCTATCGGCCTGGCTAAATGGCTGAAAGAGTCGCTTCTGTTCTTCGGGGCTAAGCCCCACCCCGGAATCCTTCACCGCGAAGCAAAGGCGGTTGCTATTTGTCTTGTCTGCGAAAACGCGCAGGGACACTCCTCCGCTGTCGGTAAACTTAATCGCGTTGCCCAAAAGGTTGCTCAAAATCTGCCTCAGGCGCGTCGGATCGGTCACGATTTTTTCTGGTAATGGACGCTCGTAGCGCACGTCGAAAGAAATGTTTTTCTCTGCTGCGGCATTCTGGAACAAGCCAACGACATTCTCGATTTCAGAAACGATGTGGACGGGAAGAAGCTCCACTCTCAGCGCCCCTGCTTCTACTTTCGAGAGATCCAGAATATCGTTTATAAGCTCCGTTAAGGTGTCGGCGCAGCGCTGGATTTTATCCAGATACGATTTTCGTTCCTCGCTTGAATTGCAATACAGCGCAATCATTTCGGCAAAACCCAAGATGCCCGCCAGTGGAGTTCTAATCTCATGGCTCATATTAGCGAGAAATTCGCTCTTGGAACGGCTCGCGGCCTCGGCGACTTCGCGGGCTTTTCGCAGCTCCTCTTGGGCGCGTTTACGATCCGAGATATCGCGAATAGCAGCGGTAACTAAAAAGCCTGTGGGCGTTTCCAATGGGCTCAAACTAATTTCAATTGGAATTTCTACGCCGGATTTGTGCAATCCAAACAATTCCAAGCCTGCCCCCATGGGGCGAACACGGAGGCTTTTAAAGTAACTGGATCGCTGTCCGACATGCCGATCGCGAAATCGCACTGGCAGTAAGCACTCTATTTTTTGATTCAGTAATTCTTCCCGAGAATAACCAAACAAACGCTGTGTTTGTGCGCTGACGTAAACAATTGTTCCATCTACGTCGACCATCACGAGTGCGTCAGGCGCCGATTCTACAAGCCCTCTCCACACCGCTTCGGTCCATTCTATCTGCACGCATTTCCCTTCGTATTGTTGGGTTCAATAAGCGCGCAGCTCGCTGGAAAATCAAGATACATTCACAAACCTCAGCGATTACAGTCCCTTACAGTCTAGTTCTCCTTTGATGGGTAACTCGTGAGGGACTGTGAAATAAAAACTCGATCCCTTTCCTAATTCCGATTCAACCCATATTTCCCCTCCTCGTTGCTTGACGATTTTTCTGCAGATTCCAAGTCCAACGCCCGACCCGGGAATTTCCTGACCATGTAAACGGCGAAACATTTCAAAGATTCGTTGGTGATGCTGTTTCTCGATTCCAATTCCATCATCGGCGACCTCAATCAACCATCCGTCGGAGCAGCGTTTGGAGCGGATGCGAATCAATGGCCCTGGATGAGAGCGGTACTTAATCGCGTTGCCAATCAGATTTTGGAACAGCTGTGTGGTCCTCTCCAAGTCGGCGCGAATGCGAGGGAGATTTTCCACCTCCACGCGAGGGTGGTGTTCCAAAACGGCGGTGCCCAAATTGGTCATCGCTTTTTCTACTGCTTCACTCATTTCCAAATCGACGAGGTTTGCTTCCTTCATTCCAATGCGAGAATAGTCGAGAAGATCTTGAATGAGGTTTTGCAAACGGTCTGAAGCATTCAACGCATACTTTAGATGGGCTCTGGATTCTGCTTTCAGGTTGTCGGAATTTTTCAACTCAATGAGTTTTAGAAACGAAGTGATAGTGCAAAGAGGTTCTTTAAGGTCATGAGAGGCCATCGAGGCAAATGCTTCCAAAGCGTCGTTTGAGCGTTTCAGTTCTTTCGCAATCGCTTCAAGCCGAGCCTGCCTTGTAAAGCACTCGCGCTCTTGAAAGCAGCATTCTAGCGGTTTGACGACGAGGGCATCGGGCCGGGGCTTTGCGTCTGCTAGATGATCGGTCTGGTATTTTGTCATCGCGACTCCCTTTTCAATTCTTGATGGAAGCTAGAGCAGAAAACATGCCAAACGCCTGTGCCGCGCGGGTTTTGGCGATTCGGGACAAATTGACTCATTGCGGGACCCGCCCGCCCTTCCAACTTCTCATTCGTCGATAGATCACCCGTGAAAAGCGTTGGCACATCTCCTGCTAACTGAATAGGGGAAGGTTAAAAAGACGAGGAGATAGGATGAAGGCGAGTTACCCAAAAAGAATTATTCTGGCGGTTGATCTCAAGGCGGAGGACCTGATTCTCACAGCGAGATTGTGGGAGGCGGTTAAGCCGTTGTTAAAGGAGGGCACCGTTGTTGAACCTGTCAGCATTCTAAATCGAGAAGACCTAGCGATTGGCGGCTTATTGAGTAATCGAATTGGAACGCTTCGTTCGGCAACAGAGAGACATTTAAGCGACCAACTCAAAGAGTTGGGGCTTAAGAATCTTGCAGCGCCAAGGGTGCTCTTTGCTGACGGATCGTCCACCCAGCGAGCCGTGATGGCACTTATGAATTATGCAAAAAAATCCTCTGCCGACCTTATCGCCGTCAGCACTCACTCGCGAAAAGGTCTGAAGCGATTTTTCTTGGGCAGCTTTGCTGAAACGCTCTCCTTACAATCGACCACTCCAGTCTTAGTGGTCAACCCGGCGCAACGACAGACGGCAGCTAAGTCCAAGGTTATTCTGTTTCCGACCGATTTAAGCGAAGAGTCGAAGTTAGGGCTTGATATGGCGTGCCAAGCCTTTGAAGGGCGCAAGCCTCGGATCGTTCTCTTTCACAGTTATCTTTTTCCCAAGCAATTGTTGATAGAGCCTTTTGTATCCTCGCCTTTGCCACAGCAAGTAATCGAGGATGACTACAGGAAAAATAAAAGCGTTGGTGAGAGCTGGTGTTCGGAGTTGCGAGCAAAGGGTTTTTCCTGCGAACTTGTTATCGATAGAAAGTCGGCTTCCGTTGTGGAAGCAGTCTTGTCGGCGGTGCGCCGTAAGAAGGCAGGCATGGTCGTGATGGTTTCCCACATAGGCAGATTGGGGGCGGTGATACTAGGGAGTGTGACTCGTGGAGTGCTTCGGGATTGCCCCCGCCCAGTGTGGGTGGTGCACCCCGTTAAAAAAGCAAAAGCCAAGAAAGTTACCGACCGCAAATCGCTTTATCCAGCCGGGCCGCGTACGGACGACGCAACCGCCGTCGCAAGCCGAGCGTAAAGAACAGCGGCTGGGCGTTTCCTTTGTTGTATCCGGTTTGATAGAATTTAAGCCCATCAATAAGGAGCCTCGATGCTGCGTCGCGCTTTTTTGGTTTGTCTTACTTCTTTGGTTTTGGTTTCGAACTTTGCTTGCGACAAAACCGATGGGGGGATGACCTACGATTTTTCGGCGATTGCGAGTGCGGCTTTTGGGAAGAAATCTCGGGCAAGTGGTAACGGGGCCAAGCAACGTGCGGCGCCAACGCTGTGTAGCAGCGTAATCTGCGTGACGCCGACGCAGTTGACGGGCAAATACTACGCGACAGGGCTTCTGATTCAGTCCTCTGGCAGCGGGATGGTCGGGTACTTTGGACCTGACAATTTTTCTGATATCACCGGTACCTCTACCACCTACAATTTCGACATGAACTCTCCCATCACCAATTCCGGGAATTTTCGGTGCTGCGGAGGATCAGGAGATCTGAGTTCGTCGAATACGTATGTTTCGGACATCATTTATATGTTCGCGTATATCGACGCTACTTTTGATATTTCCGGCACCTCTACGGGTGGAATGAATCGTCAGTTTACCGTGCGTTTCGTTTTGGCGGATGATGCGATTACCAGTGGCAAGCGAGGAGATCTACTGCTCAAGGATCCTGCCGACGACGTCTTTAAGTGGATCGATACCTCGACCAGTGCGGGAGGAATCGTTGGCAATGGCACTCTCACCACCACGCGACCCACTACACCCGTTACGATGAATACCTCAGTCAAGGATTGGACCAATCCATTTGGAACTAACCAGGGTAATCAATCCATTCCCGTGATCTTTGCTCCTGTACTCCCCGAATCTGGGAGCGGCGTATTTGTTACCAGTCAGACTGAACTCTCCGCCGATGGAAAAGTCTACAGTTACGGCTTTGATCCGGATTCATTTGTAATGTTTCCGACTTTGCTTACCGCCGACATCAATATGCTTTCGAGCTATACCCAGCTCTTGTCAAAAATCCACTTGGCGGGGTTGCCTCATAGTGCACAGTCAGAAGGAGTTGGTTCTCCTGCGGGCACCGAACTCGTGGTGACCAACAGTCCCTAGGTCCACTTGTTCGACGAGAAGTGCGTTTGCAACACCCATAGCGTAGAATCGCACTGCGTGACTCAAACATTTCCACATGCGCTCGAACTACTACGGTTAGGTTGGAGCGAGTTTTTTCAATCCCAGCTTTCCGCAGATGAATTAACTGACGCCACCGTTGCTCGCATCGTTGAGCCGTTACGGGGCTTGTCCCGCGTCGCTGCCGCTGCCGGTGAGATGTGGGCGGAGAACGCGGAGAGTGCCGGAGTAGGGGATTGGGTGCTGGGCACGATCCGTAGTGTAGGCGGCGATCAGCTACGGTTTGCGGTGAGTCGCGTATTAGCTCGAAAGACTAAACTTTCGCGCAAGCCGCCTAGTGGGAAAATGCACGAGCAGATCCTCTGCGCGAATGCCGAGACCGTTTTTATCGTCGCAGCCATGAACCAGTTTTTGCAGCTCCCAGCAATCCAGCGCGCGATCACGGCTGCGACAATGGGTGGTGTCGAACCAGTATTGGTGCTCACCAAGGCCGATGCATGCGAAGACCCCGTTGCTATTTTGCAGCAGGCGAAGCAAGCGTTGCCGGACATTGCGATCCATCCGGTGAGCATTCGACAGCAAACCGGTATTGAGCCACTCATGGAATATTTTGGGGAAGGCCGGACGGTCGTACTCCTCGGTGCATCGGGCGCCGGTAAATCCACTCTTACCAATCACCTCGTCCAAAGCGAAATCCAGTTGGTAGGCGATACCCGTGAAAGTGACGAGAAGGGTCGGCACACCACCACCTCTCGTCGACTGCACTTTTTGGCGTCGGGAGGAATGATCGTCGATTCACCCGGGATCCGCGAGCTGCAATTGTGGAAGGAGCCCGAACGCGCTGCCAAACCCCATGGCAAAAAGAAGAAGCGGCCGCGGCACAGAGAAGATCGATGACTTCGTAACTTAGACTTTTTGAAGAAAAGATTTTGCTAGCTGCGACGGCGTTTCACTCGCTTCAGGTGCGGAGTGCGAGTCGAAGCGCTAAAGAGTACGTCAAAAGCGCGTTTGACGTGCCGATAGACGGGCCTCTTCTCGGCTTCTTCCATCCACTCGACGTCACGCAGCAAACGCTCATAAAGGCGAGCGTTCACCAGACCCCTTTTGCAGTAGCTCTCGGCCTGTTCGATTCAATCGGTACAGCGCATCAAAACCATAAGTTATTTCGTCTCAGCTGGGCGACCCAAAATGTCGATAACTCATTGGGAGTCCTTGCGAATTTATGGTTCAGGCAACCTTGAAAAAATCAAACCTTGCGGGTGCATGGAGCTGGTTCCGACTTTATCTCTTCAAAGCACTACGCTCTCGTATCGGTTTGAGGTTCGAGGCCTTTGCAAGTCGTGCAAAGAATTGGCGGCGAAGTCGGCCGAGGATGTTTGGGATAGAAAGTTGGTATCGCTTTACGAACAAGTTTTACGATTCGCTTAGTAAAAAAAATGCTTCTTTTTATTAAAATTTTATCCGCATTCGCGATGCTGAGTTGGTCGGCAGACCAACCTGACTTCTTGGAGAACTCTGCGATCTCCGAGGCCAAAGAGTTTGACGACTTGGCGAGCGCTCAGAGCTCGGAGCAGGAAATTTTGCCGGCTGGCGAATACGTTGAATTTAGTGAGTTAGATCCCGTTCCACCCGACATGATTGAGTGGAGCCCAAACAGTGGACGTTTTCTCTACGTTAATCAGGGCAGTCTTCCTTACGTTTACTTCATGGGGAAACTCGCTCCGGGCCATGAGCTGGTATTCCAGAATCAGTTTGTCCAAATTGATCCAGAGCGTCCCGAATTTAGTTTGAAGATCCCCCTCCAGCTCAAGCCCACGCTGTTTGAGTTTCGCGTGCTCACGCCCGAAGGCAAAGTCCGCGTCTTTCAACTCATTAACTATTGGTTGAGCCGACCGAGCACCTTTAGCTTCAAGGTGAAAACGCAGCAGGGCGTGGAAGAAATTGGAAAGAGTTTCTACAGTCGATTTGAAAGCTCCGCCTTTGTGCAACTCTATTCCCGCCATCGTCCCGCTCGTACCGTCGATTTAGATGCCCTGAAGCACTCCGCGCTTTCCTTCCGGATCTATGCGCCGCCCATTCGCGAGGAAGTCTACGACGGTTGGGAACTCATCGTGAAGGACAGGAAATCGCGCATCATTGCCCGGCTTGTGCGCTATGGGTTTCCTCCGCCGTATGTCGACTGGCGCGAAATGGGTTTGATAAATTTATCGCCCGGCCAATACTCGTACCAAATCAATCTTCTCGATCAGGGAAGAAAGCATGAAGGCCCGAGCAATACCTTTCAGACTGTCGAAGGTAATTCGATCGTTGTGCATGATTTCTTTCCTGTTGCATTGTTTGAACCGCGTGGCGAACTCGGACACTATCAGTTTAAGAATAAGCAGGGACTGAGTTACGGCGGCTTTTACGTTAGCGCGGACTTAACCGTGCTGATAAAACAGAGGTACGTTTTTCACGGCTCGGTTACCGGTTCGGTGAACATGGCCGCGGATGAGTCGTCGAACTTTGCCAATACTCGCCTCGGATTCGGGGTTCGCCTCTACGGAGAGAACTTCGGTTGGCTGGGAAACCCTTTTCGCTACCGAATCGATTTGCTCGCAAACTATTCGTCGACGGCGGTTTCGCCAAACGCTCCAGATCCGCACCTCTCTGTAGCCTCATTGTTGATTGAGCCCCATATGGTGATTTGGGGGCGCCACCACCTGACGCCGTGGCTCGAACTCGGATCGCACCCTTCGCTCAATACCCAAAAGCTTACGTTTGGTTTGGGGTACAATTTCCACGTGCGTTCGTGGCCGCTCCGCATTGGCTTGCGCCTGTCCTATGATTGGTTACTCCGCCACACCAACAACCCGCTCAGTGAATTCAGCGTTATTCGCACCGGCGTGTCGTTTGGGTTTGATATTTAGGGGCGAGTGACAATTATTGTCAGTGGAGGTCGATCGGCCTTTTGTGGTAACACCCCCACCCCATGGGTAAATTAGTTTCAAGCTTTTTAGCTTTCACATTCCTATTCGCGACATGCGTCGCCGCAGCTTCCGGTGTCGGAAAGGCAACCATTTGCTCGACTGCCGTCGAAGTCCACAGCGTTACTCCTCTATTATTTGCCGCCGAAAAAGATGGCAACGTGACTTTCATTTTCGGTACGCGGCACGTCGGATTTAGCCTTGAGAATTTCCCGCATTACGTCGGCAACCTATTCAGTTCTTCTGATTCGCTAGTCACGGAAAACAATGCCTCCATGCTGGAGGGATTTGTTTGTACGGTAAAAACCCTTGCTTCCATGTGCCGCTTAAGTGGCCCCCCTTTGTCGGAAACCTTATCGCCAGCTGCCTATGAGAAACTCGTTTCTCGTTTTAAGGAGAAACTTGGACTTGGCGATGGATTGCTTAAGCGCCTCACTCCTTTTGGAGCATCCACAATTATGGATCTCGACTTAAAATCGAAAAAAAGCGGCGTTTATCTCGAAAAAGAGATGGAGAAGAAGGCTAGAAAATTAGGGATGAAGATATCAGGTCTAGAAACTTCGGAGATCGTTGGCCCACTGATTTCCGCCTTCACTCCGCAAATCCTTGAAGCGGAACTTCTAACTGAGTTGCCTCTCTCGGCCCCGGGTGCCTTCGAACGAGGCGATTTCGAAGCTTATAATCAGGTGGTTCGAAACCAAGAGCAGGTTATCCCAAGTATTGCGAATATATCCCTAACGCAGCGGAACATTAGTTGGACCAAGCAGATTGTTGAACGTCACTCTTTGGGTGGGCGAATGTTTATCGCCGTTGGAGCGATGCACCTAGCCGGCGAACAAGGGCTTGTCGCATTGCTAAGCGCCGAGGGGTTTCGGGTCACTCGCGTGAATGAAGCCAACCACGGCGACTACCTCCCCAAGCCAGCTCTATAGCGGCTTTCCCGTTATTGAATTTCTATCCTCGTCGGTGCTAGTGTTCGCCCATGTCAAAATTTCGAGCCGGCGTGCTATTTGGGGATGAAGTTCAAGAAGTTTTCGCGGATGCGCACTCTAAGGGGTACGCGCTTCCCGGAGTAAACGTAATCGGTACCAACTCAGTCAATGGGTGCTTGGAAGCCGCTAAGAAAACCGGCTTTCCGGTCATCATTCAGCTCTCGCATGGGGGCTCCCAATTCTTCGCCGGCAAGAGCCTTGATAACGCCAATCAACTAGCCTCTATCTCCGGCGGCATCTCGGCCGCGCACCATGTGCACATCATGGCAAAGACTTACGAAGTGCCGGTGATTTTGCACACCGACCACTGTGCTCGCAAATTGTTGCCGTGGGTGGATGGCTTGCTCGATGCCAGTGAAAAGCACTTCCGCGATCACGGCTTCCCACTTTTTAGCTCCCACATGCTCGATCTCAGCGAAGATCCCATTGAGGAGAACATCGCCACCTGCGCCGCCTATTTAAAGCGCATGGATAAGATGGGCATGACATTGGAAATCGAATTAGGCGTCACGGGGGGTGAGGAAGACGGTGTGGACAATTCCGGCGTCGATAATTCCAAGCTCTATACACAGCCCGAAGACGTGGCCTATGCCTACGAAAAACTAAAAGCCATCAGCCCTCGCTTCACCATTGCGGCAGCTTTTGGCAACGTGCACGGCGTGTACAAGCCGGGCAATGTCACTCTCACTCCGACGATCTTGAAAAACTCTCAAGATTTCGTCTCCAAAAAATTTGATACCCGCAAAAACCCGATCAATTTTGTTTTCCACGGCGGTTCGGGCTCTACCAAAGAAGAGATCAAAGAAGCGATCAGCTATGGCGTCGTGAAGATGAATATCGACACCGATACGCAATGGGCTTTCTGGGACGGCATCCGCATGTTCTACAAAAAGAACGAAGGCTATCTCCAGGGCCAAATAGGCAATCCCGATGGCGACGATAAACCGAATAAGAAGTTCTACGATCCGCGCAACTGGCTCCGCGAAGGCGAGAAGGTATTTGTCCAGCGCGTTTGCCAGGCGTTTGAAGATCTCAACTGCCGGCGATGATTCCGCTACCTGTCCCGGACAGGTATTGCAGGAATGTTACAGGTTTAGGCTGGATCCGCTGACTGTGAATTTCTACTGAATACGTACACTGTTTACCCAACAACCTGACACTTTTTGCGCGCCCTTGGCTGTTGACGCTCGCAAATCTTCCGCTTAACCGTGGCACACTTTGCAACGGATAGGCTGAGGTTTTTGTATGCGCTTTGTCTTAGTTACTCTTCTCATTGGTCTCACTGCACTACCGGCGTTTGCCGAGCCGCATGCCCCCGAGCAAGTAAAAGACGCTTTCCAGCGATTTGCGGCGAAAGACGTCAACCACGAAGAGAAGATTGCCGCTGTTCTTGCTAGCTTTCCAAAGTATGCAGCCTTACCGGACCGCCCTGAAGTGCTGAAAAAAGCGATGGAGCTGGTGGCGCCACTCGCTGAAATGAAGTTCGCCAATTGCAAAGGCGATCTGATTGAACTTGAAATCGTCGAGAATGAAGCGGGCACGCACCGCATTCTCCAAAAAGAAACGACCGCCAGCATCTACTATTCCAACTCTGCGACCCATACGCATACCGATACAGAAACTCCTTTTCGACCTCTGTGGGTAGATGGCGATTTTTTACTAGCCGAAATGCCGGGGAACCAAGCTTTAGATAAGAAGATGGCCAGTGCAGCGGTACGCCAGTTCAAGATCATGCACTTCCATAAAGAAGAAGGTCGAACGCATCTCGAGACGCACGACATTTATCTTGTGAATGGCAAAGTCATTTCAATGCCGCCAGAGAAACTGGAAGAATCTTCCGTCCTAAAATGCCGCACCCAGTGGGCCAAGGACGCAGAAGAAGGGCGAGTTTCGCCTCCTACGCAGCTGCAGTTTAAAAAGGGTTTGCAGGGGCATACGGACTTTGCAAGAGCAGAGGATCCAGAGCAGGCAAAGGCGCTCAAGTTGATTGCGGAAGTCTTAGGCAAAGACGGCGTTCCGGTCGATGCGGCTAAAGGCCTGAGCGATGAAGAGTTGAAGTTGCGCCGGAAACAATTGGCCGAACAAACGGATCTAAAAAAGCAATTGGCGGCACTCGACAGTCAGGCGGCGGAAGAAGCCGAGAAAATCAAGGTCGCAAAAGCTAAGAAGCAGAGCCTTGAGAAAGAATATTGGGAAGTGAGAAAGCAGCACGATAGCGCTCAGGCGGACCTAAGAGCGGCCAAAGACAATGCTGAAAGAAATGGAAAACCTACCAAGACTATAAAAATTCTGAGTATAGAGACACGGATGATACAGACCTGAGTCCAGACGGACATCTATGGGACAGACAATGGTCCGAAGATTTAGCGGCCGCTCGTTATAAGAACTGGGCAGGTTATGAGAAAATCGATTCGAAAAAACTCCGTGCTGCAAAAAAGTCGCTACGCACAAAACTGACCAAGTATTACTCGGACGAGTGGTACTCCTGGATTGAGAAGGAAAAAGAACTCGCGAAGAAAGCCGAAGAGCTTTCGAAAAAGACACACGCGCAAGACACGTACGACACTGGCAGCAGTCTAAGTCAACGAACTGCCGAACAGAAAATTATTTCTGAAGGCGAAGCCCTTCTTGAGAGGCTTGCTAAAGTAAAAGAAGAGGTGCTTAAAAACGCCGCTGAAGCTGTTCCAGTTGCGCACGAGAAATATCAGGAGGCCATCAAACAGAACAAAGCGAGAGTGGTATCGCCTTCGATCTTCGGCAAGCTCCCTGAAAATGCTAAGAATGGGGATGTCTACGTTCTGGCCCCGATGGACAAAGAGACGCGCAGCAAGTACAGCGCCAATAGTGCCCACTTTGATGTGCTTTTGGGCAAGGCCCCCTTTTTCGATGTTCTTAAGATTGATCCTAAAACAGGCGAAATTAAAGAGCGCGCGATGGTTATCTTTACCGATCCAAACTGGAAAAAGACCACCATGCTTGCAGCCTCCAGCGCCGTGAATACCTCGCTGATGGAGCGCCTAAAGTTGATTTGGAATGGCGAATGGCAAAAAGACTTCTTGGACTGGGAAGATTTTAAGAACCGGGATCTCTACCTGAACACGGCTGACGGAGTGGATCCTGAGCCGATTCATTTGGAAAAACTAGTCGGCCAAGTAGTCGCTGGTCAGAAAATAATTGCAAATACCCGCAAGGAATCGACTCCGATTTCGGAAGTCATCGACGCTCCCAAAGTACGCGAGTTTTTTGCTAAGCACGGTTTAAGCACGCAGGATTCGAATCCGAATCTCGTCTACATGCCGGCACTTGCTGGAAGTGTAAAGAGTGGGTTGGTCGCGGGCGTTGTTCCGAACGATGTGGTCGAAAAGTTTGCAGGGAATATTCCTAAGCGTTTTGCTAAGCCTTTGATGGAAAAAGAGCTTGGCAAAGAATGGCTGATTTCGATGTACCCAGCCGCACAAATCAAAAAGGAAATGCGCGAAGTGGCAGTCCACGAGTGGGCGCATCTCTTGGATCTGAATCAGTGGAAAGTTAATCCCGTTACTTCGGATCGCGTGGACGTGAAGAAACTTGAAGAAGAATTCGAGCGCGTGTTCCCGACCTTGGTGCAATTGGAGAGATACGGTCGCAAATACCAAGCGGAGTACGAGGAATTCAAAAACGATATCCCTGCGGACGAAGAGAAGATCTCGAAATTAACTCCTGAGCAACAGCAAGAGTATATCCGC
>JALHPX010000043.1 GCA_022842225.1 bacterium | reverse complement strand
CGTCCACCGCCATCCGACCAATGCGCAAGTAAGGATTTTGGGGGACAACCTGCTGCGTTTGTTGAGGCATGGCATAAACAGTGCCCTTGCCTTCTAAAATATTGAGACCTTCTTCTACCAACGCTGCGAGTGGTTCGCCGGCATTCGCAAATAGCGACGAGGCAAAAGACCGCATCAGAATTTCAAAAATATAGGTCGCTGCACTCCGCTCTGAACCACGGGTAAGCAGCGCCATAGCCATCGACTTGGTGAAGAGCCGATTGATGGTCTCGCGTTCGCGCGCCATCCGTTGAACATCGCTATTGGCGAAAAACCCCGTCCCCTGCTCCATCGATGGAATCGGTACTTTTCTGGCCGAGGCGACGCCAGCCTTGAGCACTTCCGAAATGTGTTCAAACTCCTGACGGAAAGAGTTTTCTGCATCGCCTTCTAGGGGCGCCACAATCGTTTTGTACTCGTCAAAAGTCTGGATCAGGCCTCCGGAATAGACCTGAGGCTTATCGTAAATCTCTAAGGTCTTCGCGAGCAGCGCTTTTAGTAGCGATGCTTGCTTAATCCGATCTAACGGATTGGGCCGAATACGTTCCTTCGCCGCCCACGACGAGTGGAAGTCTTCAGGAAAGGATCTAGGAATTCTGGAAACATAGAGAAGAGAAACGATGAAGGCTCTAATAGGACCTGGTAACCCGACAACCAGTTCCTTCCCCCAACCTGCATCTTCCAGGTCGCCGGGCACGTGTAATTGCACCCTCGAGTCTGGAGATCGCGAAGGAGTAGGACTGTCACCCGCGTCGGAGACAGGACCCGATGGCCCCTCACCGGCTGGACGCACGCCGCCGTTGTCCCCGTCCGTACTGCCTAAGCGCTGTCCGGAAGCTCCCGGATTCGCAGACGGTACAGCCGCGACAGGATTTGCCGGCGCAGTGCCATTGGGACGAGCTCCCGATTGGCCATTGTTGCCACCAAATTGCTGCCCTCTGTTTCGGTTCTTGTTATTCCCGTAGCTGTCCACAGGAAGAAAAACCAAAACGGCAAAAAGAAAATATAGGGAGACCCTCAGCAGCCCCACTACCTGCTGACCAACCACAAGCCCATACCTCCAACTCAGTAAGGAGGGAAAAACAGTCAACGGATGTTAAATCTTAGAAACTTCCCCTACCAAAACCATCCCCACTGTTAGTCGCGGCAAAATAAAAGGCAAGTAATTTATCCGGTGCGCCAAAACGCTTTTGGGAATATTATTTGCCAACGTATTTTTTTCAGTCTACGAACCGAGAAAATAATTCTTGGTCTTGTAAGTAAATTGGTGAGGGGGCATCTGTGATTTTTCAACGATTCAGTAGTGGCGCTTGTGTACTTTCCGCAGTCATCTTTTCAGCCTTAATTTCCCAGTCTGTTTCTGCTGGCGATAAAGTCGATCCGAGAGTTTTGAGTCTCTGCGGCACTTTTATCGTCGATAAAAACCCGGCGGAAGCCTTTCAAACGGTCGGCGGCAATCTTGCCAAGGTAATGCGCAGCGCCGCTCGTGAAAACGTTCCGGTGAATTACACGCTTCAAAGTTTAGGGTTTCAGGTACCCACTGAAGAACCCATCAAGGTGCACGGGGCTCAGATTTTCTCACAGTTTTATTCCGCTGGAACGCGAGCGCAGACCAACCTCGATCCAAACGCCATTTCATCGTACACCGGCAAGCAACCGAACTTACTCGTCATTGAGAACGGCCGGGATCTGAATTGGTTTTTCTCAGGCCTTCAACTCTACTCAGTAAACGATTCGGATTTTCTTCCTGGTTTAACGGCCGCGCCCGTAGATCCCGCCACCTTGCCTTGGACATTGCCGAGCCAACAAGCTGCACCGACTCTTGTCGACCACGTGCTGGCACCCGAGGTTTGGCAAACGCTCACCCGCGAAGAACGCCGCAAGCTCATTCAGTATGGGTTTGAAAGATTGCAATGGGGTGGCACGCTACGCATTACCGTTCGCGTAAAAAACGTCGACTTGGTGGCACCCGAGCTAAATGGCTTCTTAGAGGCCAATGGCGGCATCCAGCAGCTTTGGAATTCGATGCAGCGCCAGGTGGCAGCTTCTTTGCCAGGCCAGAACTACAAAATGATGTTGAGAGTGCAGAAGGTGAGCTATGAGCCTAGTGAAGCTCAGTCACTCGATGTGGACTTTAACGAAGGGTTTGGACCGTCGTTTAATCAGACGGCGAATTTTAGCCCGCTCAACAACTTAAGGCAGCCGGGCCTACAAGCATTACTCGTTATCCGCAAGCCAGGCAGCTTGTGGGGCGATACTTTCACTTACTAAGAAAAATCTTATTGCTGGCGACGCAGTTGAACAGTCGTTTGCTGTCCACAGCCGCTCATTTGCATCGTGATGACGCCTTGAGTTTGCGATCCCGTTCCTTGCAGTGGGCACTGTGAGCCGCCGTTGCCAGAACTAAAGTTCACAACGAACTGGGAAATCTGATTGCCCTGGACGACGCCAGTCACTTGGCCGCTTTGCTGTCCAGCTTGGCCGCTGGTGATGTAATTACCTGTGATGTTGTCGCCGTTCTTTTGCAACTGCGCAGTCACCTGGACGGATTGTCCGCCACCTAATTGCGAAGTTTCCTGGCCAACGAAAGTTCCGTTAAAATCGGAATCGCCACCGCCGCAAGCTGTTACCAGCAAGAACGCAGTTAGCATCGGCAGATTAAAAATCATCTTCTTCATAAAATCTTTCTCTCCTCACGCGAGCAAAGGCCCGCTAGGGTCGAAGGGAAAGATTGCAAGGGATGTACCATGGGGTCCATCGCCACTGTTTTCAGCGAGTTAGTACAGCCGAGCTCTTTATGTGACGAGAAACGGCTGTACAGTGAATGGTGAGAACTGCCGTTTTGCGGCCCTATTCTTCGAGAATACTCTGGATGTCTTCCTTGAGGCGGAAGAGCTGGTCCTCGTCGGTGGCTTGATAATAGCCTCGAATCCAGCCAGCCCGGTCCACTAGAATCAGTCGCGAAGTATGCGTAAAATCACCGACAGTCCCCATCACCAATTTCACACCATCGGAGAATGACTTTAACTCCGCTTTCGACGGTCGCAGGAACTTCCATGTATCGGCATTGGTCGCCCACTTGCGACCATAAGACTCGAGGACAGGCAGTGTATCCCGCTCGGGATCAATGCTAAAAGAGACCGCTTTGAAATCTTTTTGCCCTGCAAAGGTCTCTGCCACTCGCTTCACTTTGGAGCTGACGATGGGGCAGATGCCCTTACACGATGTGAAGATAAAGCTACCGACCCAAACCTGGCCCCTAAGGTCCTTGGAACCAAAAGTTCCTGCTGGCGCCATGGGGTAACTGAATTCTGGCACTGCTCCAAATTTATCCGCTGTGTGTTTAGGAGTGAGAAAATAAATCCCCGCAGCACCCGAGAGGACAGCCAACACAACTCCCACCAGGATCGCTTTTGGATTCCAGCGGAACGATACAGGTAAAGAGGATTCTACTTTTTCCATTTTTAAAACACTCTAGGCACTCGATCCCAAATCCACAGAGCGCCCACCGCAGGTAAATAGACCAGCGAAACGAAGAACAGCTTACGCGCTTGCACGCGGGTGCGACGAATCGCCAAAAGTCCGCCGTAAAACAAAAATAAAATCCCTAATGCCAAGGTGCCGAAAAAATACCACGCGCCAGTCACCCCCCAAAGTGTTGGCAATAAGCTTAGTGGCAACAGGGCCAGGGTGTAGCCTACAATCTGGCGCGAAGTGGTAGAGCCCTCGATATCAACCACCGAAAGAATCGGAAGCGACGCTTGTGCATAATCTTCGCGGTACATCCAAGCAATCGCCAAGAAGTGCGGAATCTGCCAGAGAAAGAGAATGCCGAAGAGTAAGAGACCTTCCTCACCCAATCGATTGGTCGCAGCCGTGTATCCCATCAAAGGGGGCATCGCCCCGGGAATCGCTCCAATCAAAGTAGACAGAGTGCTCACGCGCTTTGAGGGCGTGTAGACAAAAAGATAGAGGAACCAAGTGGCCAACCCCAAATAGGTCGTCAGCGGATTGGACCAAAACCAAAGAGCCGCGGTACCGATGACAAAAGTAATGCCGCCCATGATCAACGCGTCCCGGGGACGCATTCTTCCCGACGGCAGTGGCCGATTCTTGGTGCGGTTCATCAGCGCATCGATATCGCGCTCGATGTACATATTGATGGCACCGCAGGAGCCGCCTACCAATCCAATTCCGATAATGGATTTTATCAGCGCCAGCCAGGAAAACCCGTCGGGGCTTCCCACCGCATATCCCAGTACCGCCATTAAGAGGGCCAGCACGCAGATCCGCGGCTTGGTCAAAGTCATCATGTCGCGCCAATAGGCGGATTGAACCATCATAGGGCCCAGAGGAAACTAGAGCGGCTTGTAAGATGCAAGCGGAATCCGCCTGCCCCGCCCAAAGGCTCGAGGGGTCACGCGCAGCGCAGGCGCAAGCTGCTGGCGTTTGAATTCACTTCCCCGGTAAAGCTGAAAGAATTTCTCGACGTGCTCTTTGGGGTAGCTCCTGAGCAAGGTTTGCTGATCTTTGCCGTTTTCGACGACTTCGGTCACCAGCGCATCCAAAACCGAGTAAGGAGGCAAGGAGTCCTCGTCCTTTTGGTCAGGACGGAGCTCGGCCGAAGGCGGCCGCTCAATAATCGAAGCCGGAATCATTTGCTTAGACTCATTGAGCTTGTGGGCCAGATCGAAAACGCGTTTTTTCGTTAAATCCCCGAGCACCGCCAGCGCGCCCGCAGTATCTCCGTACAGCGTGGCGTATCCACAGGCAATCTCGCTCTTATTGCTGGTGTTGAGAACGAGCGCTCCGTATTTTTGCGAAAGCGCCATCAAGACAATCATCCGAATCCGCGGCTGGAGATTTTCGTCGATCAGACCATTCGCATTCACACCTAAGGGCGACAAAAGCGCCCGGTACTGCTCATAGACGCCGTCCATGGAGACTTCGTGAAACTCTATGCCGAGATTCCTGGCCAGAGCCGCTGCATCCGCGCGCGTTTCTTTTGAAGTGTGGCGACTTGGCAGCGACACACCATAAACATTTGCTTTGCCCAATGCATTTACGGCCAGACCAGCGACCACCGCACTGTCGATTCCGCCACTTAAACCCAGAATCGCCTTTTGAGCGCCGCTCTTGGAGAAATAGTCGCGAATACCGAGTTGCAACGCCCGCTGCACCCAATCTGCCTCGGTCCAATTTTGCTTCTTGTCGACGGACTCGGCGGCAGAGGAAGCCGCAGTATCCAAACCTACCAAATCACTCTCAAACGGCTTGCCGAAAGCAATGGGCACTCCATCGCGATTAATCGCAAAGCTATTGCCGTCAAAAATCAAATCGTCGTGCGCTCCTACTTGGTTGCAATAGACGATGGGGGCTTTGCATTTACCGACGGCTTTTTTCAAAACCTCGAGCCGCACGGAAAGCTTTCCAATCTGAAACGGCGAAGCGGAAAGATTGACCACCAGATCGCACTGCTTGCCACCGAGATCCTGCATCGGGTCGATCAGGTAAGCCCGGCGGATAAAACCGGGTTCACTCCAGGCATCTTCGCAGATCGTGATGCCCACGCGCTTACCGGCGATTTCCCAAACAGCCGGCTCGGTGCCTGCTTCAAAGTAGCGATCGTCTTCAAACACATCGTAATACGGCAGCAAACGCTTGAAGTATTTGGCCACGACTTTACCATCGCGAATGAGGGCCGCTGCGTTGCGAAAGGGTTTGCCAGTAGCGGATTCGTTTCTATCGACGTAACCGACGATGACGGCAAGGTTTCGGGGGGCTGCCAGCGCGATCGAATTCAGAGCTTCTAGATTTGCTGTTACCAAAGAAGGGGAGCCGAGCAGATCCCGCGGCGCGTACCCAGTGAGAGACAATTCGGGAAATACGACAAGCTGTGGTCGCTCGCTTTCAGCGCGCGAAAGCGCATCCAAAACTAGCGCAGTATTGCCGACGATATCACCGAGTTTTGGATTGATTTGGGCGAGTACTACTTTCACAAAACAACTTCTTTATGGGACTTCTTCGTCACCCGTTTCGCCGACCGGGGAGCGAGACTGAAAACTCTTTTCAAATTCTTCCGGCGATAATCCGCCCTCTTCCCACACGCTCACCTTGAAGGGCTCGCGTAGGTGCAACCAATTTGCCTGCTCTTCAATTAAATCGCCGGCACCCTGGAGCAAGGGAAAATAGCGAACGAAATCTTCACTACCACTTCCGGAGCTCCATTGCTGAACAAAAGGAAAAAGCGAGGGGAACGTAGTCACAGCTGTCGCGAAGAGCAATAGCGGCACTGCCATCACTAAAACCACTCGGCTGACGAACACTCGCGACGCAAAACGCCGACGGCCCGCCTCGCTTGCCTCGACAATTTGCAGTGCAAGATCATGATTGAGCGGACGGGGTCCAATATTGCGCGCGACTTCAATAGCGGCTTGAAGATCTTTGTGAAACCGAGCGCATTCGCGATCGGTGTCGAGAGACTTTTTGACTTCTTCGGCGCGACTCGCGGGCAGCAGTCCATCCATGTACTCAGAAAGCTGATTCTGGCAAAAAAACGGGCTCAGTCCAGCGCGCCGTGATTCTGTGGATTCTGTTTCGGTCATGCGAACATGCTCCCTTTGCGCTCTTCAGAACGAACGGGCCAACCGCGCAAGGCATCTTTAAAATCTACGCGGCCGCGGTGCAGGCGGTGACGGTAAACCGCCCAGCGTAACCCCAAAATCTGGACTGCCTGATCATCGTTAAAATCTAATATGTCGCGCAACACCAAAGGCGCGCGGAATTCAAAGTCCACTCGCGACAGGCGCTCCAGCACGAGCGCTTCTCGCCGCGCTGCCAGGGCTTTATCGCGCGGTTCGGACATCGCCAAGACGTCCTCATCCATTTCACGTAGCGAACGCATATCGCGGCCAGAGCTGCCGATATAAATCGGGGTTACAGAGGCGGCGCGGATTTTTTCCCAGGCAAATTGGTAGAGGCGGAGCTTGAGGGAGGTGGCATCCCACTCATTAGGAACCTGCGTCAATCGACGATACTCAACGGAGAAAGCACGAAAGAGGCCAATGACGAAATCATCAACCGGTACGACTCCCTGAATCATATAGAAACAAAAGTCGTAAACGCGTTGATCGTTTTCTTTGATAAATTCGCGAAGGTCCGTCTTGTGTTCGGATCCCGATGATTGGGACATACGCACACCTTATAACAAGCCCCCGCTACCTGTCCAACAAGCGTGCTTGTCGGAGGCAGAAGGGGCTAGTGAATGAGTAAACTCTTAGCGCAGACTCAAGGATCGAAGTTCAGCTCTTCGTCGAAATCTTCCATCCGATCGAAACTAAACGCACCGTCATCTCCGCCTTCTTTTAAGCGAATGCCCGTGTCGTGTTCCAACCGCTCGTAATCCGACTCCAACACATAGGAATCTTCTTCCTGTTGCATTGGCGTGTACTCAGCGGCTGACTTCGGACGACGCCCACGTCGACCGGGCGGACGGCCAAAGAAGGATTTGTTGTTGCCGGGTTTGCCAGCTCCACCTTCTTTTTCCAGTTTTCGCTTTTCGATCGTCTCTGCCAGCTTCTGCGCCATTTTTTGACGCGCTGAAATTGCCGGTGTCACTTCTTCGGAAGTTTTTTTAACTTCCTTCGTCGGTGACGCGACTGCTTTCAACTTCGGAGCTGGCTTTGCGATTGACTGCTTTTTTGGCTTTGCTGATATCCCTGATGCTGCTGGTCGTGAAACCTTAGACTTAGCCGGCTTGGCCATAAGTCATCCCCCCCAAAAAAACCCCATGTTTTATTTGCCGATCAGACTTCCCCTTACTGCACTGCCCCCGAGACCTGAGACAAACAACTTCTCAAGCCTTTTGCCTTAGCGACTTTCACGCTTTACGCGTTCAGCTATTCAGTTTTTAAAAAATTGCTAATTTTAAAGTATGAAAATTCGTTAAGACCTAGTTAAAGGGATAAACTCTTTTTTCAATCTTTGCAATATCAAACTCGGGAAATTTTAATTAGATTCAAATCACTTGGACGAGTTTTCAAAAGTATGATAATTCTCGTCGACAATAATGGCGAGATTTTGTGCCAATCATCAACCCTGATCGAATTCTGTAAGGAGGCATCGAATGGCGAAGAAGAAGAAAAAGGCCAAGAAAGCTAAAAAGGCCAAGCGACCAGCAAAGAAGGCAGCGAAGAAAAAGAAAGCGGCTAAAAAAGGTAAGAAAAAAGCCGCAGGCAAGAAAAAAGGCGCGAAAAAAGCGAAGAAGGCAGCCAAGAAAAAGTCCGCTGCAAAAACCGCTTCCAAGCCGGCAAGTGCGTATCCTATGAGTTCGATGCAATCCAACTCGGATGGACCCAATCTTTCTCCGGTTAGCTCTGGATTGTCTTCCTTTGGTGCTAGCTCGTCGATTTTCGGCAGCAGCCCAGAAGAATAAAGACAGTTTTTTTGTTTGAAGGAGGGTGTCGAGAAATCGACGCCCTTTTTTTATTTCTGCTTTATTCGACGGTACAATACAGCGAGCAAGTGCGTTGTCGCCGCCCACTGATTCTTAGTTCGTCCCATATCGACCAATTGGATTTTGGTTTCTTCCAGGTCCTTGTCTCCGGCGCACAGATATACTGTTCCGATCGGATCCGTGGCGGTCCCACCTGTTGGCCCCATGTAACCGGTAACCGCGGCAACATAGTCGCAGCCGCTTTTCTGCAGCGCGGACTGCGCAAGCCAGCGCGTCACTTCGCGAGCAACACCTTGCTCGGGCTTTTCCAGTTTCACTCCGAGCATCTTGGCCTTGGCGTCGATTTGATACGAAACAAAACTTCCCCAGAAGACATCAGAACTTCCTGGAACGTCCGTAAGTCGACGAGCTGCCGTGCCACCAGTGCAGGATTCCACCAGCACTAGCTTCTGCGACTTTGCTCGAAGGGCTTCAATCACCAGATGCTCCAGCTCCTTGTCATCCTCTGTATAAGCCCATTTATCGACGATTCCGCGGATCCGTTTAGGCCATTCGCCTAAAGCCTCGTCGATAGCTTGCTCAGGAGCACAGCGGCAATAGAGCGTCAGGTGGTTTTCAGGGAACTTGGTTTGATAGCCAAGCCACATATTTTTCGGCAACGCTTTTTCAATCGGGTCCATGTGGCGCTGGAGCTCGGATTCGGCAACGCCTAGACACTTCCACCGCTTGAAACGCAGAACATCGCCCCCCTCCGCGCTTCGCTCTTCGACATAGCGAAGCGCCGATGGAAACATCGACTTCATTTCGTCGGGAACACCCGGGAAGAAGAAGCAACGACACTTGCCAATCACCGCTAGAAAACCGACCGCCAAACCTTTGTTGTTAAGAATAGGGGTTGCGGCTTCAGGGTACTTCGCTTGCTTCAAAAGTTGGGGAGTTAATTCACGCTTGCGAATCCGGCAAAGCTCCTCGATACGCGCCCGTGCCGCCGGACTCTCGATGATTTCGCAGTTTAATAATTTCGCCACGGCTTCCGCAGTTAAGTCATCGGAGGTGGGACCCAGCCCGCCAAAGCTAATCACCACATCGGTCTGCTCACTGAGGTTTTTCAAAGTGGCCAGAATGACATCAATACGGTCTTCGATCACCGTCGTGCGGCGCAACCGCACACCAATCTTAAAAAATTCAGCGGCGACGTATGTGGAATTTGTATCGGAAATTCGACCAACCAGAAGTTCGTCGCCAATAGCTAAGGTGTCGACACGGAGGAACTGCATTTCGAGCTTTTAGCCTTTAAGACTTTGCCTTGCGAACAATAACTTTCTTCTCGAGCTTTTTTCGCTCTTCTTCGCGGGCAAGCAGTTCAAGTTGTTTGCGCTTAACGGATTCCTGCCGAAGTTCTTTGAGCTTTTCAATCCACTTTTCGAGATCTTCGACATCGACAATTTGATACCGAATAATCTCGCGAAGGCTCGACAACCCGGCACGCATGGTTTTCCCAGAGCGGTTCTTTACGACCAACAACTCGGAATCCGAAGTCTTCGCCTCTGCTAGTTCGCAGTAGACCGGCTCATCGTGGTAGTGCGCGCTCACGCACGTCACCTTCGATTGCCCCTCGGCAAAAACCTGCATTTTTAGCGCCATGCGTCGACGCAACTTATCTTTTTCCATCGGATCTAAGCCCATCTGGATCTCCTACCAAACGGCGCCCACACAGGCAATGCGGGCACAGACCTGGCTGCTAAAGAGGGCTTCATGACAGCCAACCTGTTTTGAACTAGAAATTACCGCGACATGAAGAAATTAATCTTTTCGTTGGTTGTTGGGTTGAGTTCGCTTTGCGCAGTCAGTTTCGCCGATCCTTTCAATAGTGGATTGGACGACATGACTTCCGTCTCGGGAAGTTATGGAGCGCGGGATACGCGGGTGCATCCGGCGGGTTTAGGTTTTGATTCGGAATTAAATGGCAGCGAGTTTCAATCCATCTTCAATACGGGCGTCCGCCCCAACGCGAATGACGATTATGGCATCGGCCTAAGCTACGGGCCGCTGGGATTTAACTGGGAGCGACGAGCAGGCCAGATGAATCGGTATTTGTTGGCGTTCGGCACCATGCTGACGCCTAAGTGGTTTTTCGGGCATCGGGTGTCGCTGAATCGTTTTTACAATTCAGCACTGTCTTATGATGGCTGGGATAGCGGCTTGCAGTTTCGCCCGTTGAAGAGACTGGCCTTTGGCTTGATGGTGAAGAATTGGAATTTGCCACCAAGTGGCGGTGTGAAGCTGCCCGCAGAAACGGTCTTGGGAACTACCGTTCGCGTTACCGACTCTGTCGACCTTTCACTGGATGGAATATCTAATTCCGATCGGTTCTTGAAAAAAGTGGATGCGCAGATTGCCGCGAGCTGGATGCCCGCCGAAGGCGTGCGCCTTCAAGCTGGTTACCACACCGTACGACAGTGGCAGCTCGGGTTGCAGTTGGATTTTGATTACGGCTCGGTAATCTCTACGTTTGTTCCGCGTGCTGCTGACCGCATGGTGACGATTGGAATGACATCGGGACCGCTCGCGCAGAAGACGGTGTTGGCTCCCAGTGCCGTTCTCCACGTCCGATTGGATTCCAGCTTAGTCGAGGAGGGAAATCCCAGCGGGCTCTTTCGATCCGAGCACCCTTCTCTGCTTTCTGTTCTCGAGAAGTTTCGCAAAATCAGAGAATCGCAAAACGTGCGCTCAGTGCTCTTAGAAATCGATTCGTTTTCTCTAGGCCTCGCCGCTGCACAGGAATTGCATTCCGCGTTGCTAGATTTACGGGCGGCGGGAATTGCCGTCGAAGCACACTTAGGCCAGGCCGGACTAAAAGAATATTTAATCGCCAGTGCGGCAGCAAAAATTCACATGGAGCCTGAGGGTGAATTGCGTTTTCTCGGAGTGAAGTCGGAACGCTATTACATCAAGGGCACCTTGGAAAAGCTGGGCGTCGAAGGACAATTCCTAGCACGCGGTAAATACAAATCGGCTCCTGAGATGTTTATGCGCACGGAAGCAAGTCCCGTGAGCCGACAAACCCAGCTCGAAGAATTGGAACGCGCAGAGACTCTGATTCTGTCGCTACTCACAGAATCTCGCAAGATTACGACGCAACGATGGAAGCAAATGCAGCAGACGGCGCTCTATAGCTCGGGGCAAGCCAAGGATGCCGGCTTAATCGACAGCATCTTGCCGTTTCGCACGACGAAGCAAAAACTCGACGATAGCATGCGCATTACAGAAACAGTTGCACGTCGCAGCCGCAGTTTAAGTTTGCCCGACAGAGTAGCAGTGGTTGTTGCCGACGGGGCGATCCTACAGAGTCGCAGTGGGCCGCTGTCGTTTGGCGGGCAGCGCCAAGTCACTCCCGGTAGCTTTCAGAAAAAGCTCAATCAAGCGATCAAAGATCCTCGCACGAAAGCGATTGTGGTGCGCGTCTCCAGCCCGGGCGGTGAAGTGATGGCCAGCCAAGAGCTCGCAGAATTGGTCAAGGACGCCAAAGCCGACAAACCGGTTATCGTCAGTATGGGCGATATGGCAGCAAGCGGTGGCTACTACATGTCGGCTCCCGCCACACGGATTTTTGTAAACCCGCTCACGCTCACCGGATCTATCGGCGTATTCATGGGTAAATTTCAGTTCGCCGGTTTGTATAAGTGGCTCAAGTTGAACAAGGAGATTATTTCTAAATCGCCTTATCCAGGCTTGTTTTCAGAAGACCGCGCCTGGAGCCCCGCCGAACTGCAAGTGATGACTCAACGGCTGAACACCTACTACGAAAACTTCGTGGGATTTGTTGCTAGCAGTCGCGCGATTTCAAAAGAGAAAGCGGACGAAGCGGCGCAAGGTCGGGTGTGGTTAGGCGACCAAGCAAAGCAATTAAAATTGGCCGACGAATTGGGCGGCTACATTCCTGCGCTTCGTTACGCCGCGGAAGCCGGTGGCGCGGATTGGGATCATCTCGAATGGTGGGAAGTCCAAATCGGTGGCGGAATGTTCCCGTGGTCGGAGGCGTTTGCCGATGCAAAGGCCGCGGACGCACTCTCCCAAATCGT
>JALHPX010000042.1 GCA_022842225.1 bacterium | reverse complement strand
CAGCTCCGCCCAATAGCAAGGTGAGCGCCAAGCAGAGAATCAATCCACGTTGAGAATCAGAAACGGCACTCGCTGTTAGCTTCTGGCTCTCGTCATCCACAGCTAGCGACAGCTCTGAAATCTGCGCCCGTAGCCTTTCAATCGAAGAGAGGGGGCGCGCATTCTCCGGCGCCTTCTCTATCTCAACTAAATTGCTCTTAATCGCCTCCAGCATGGCATTGAGGCTATCTGTGCTGTCGCGGTGGATGGCGTCGAGCCCAACGGTAGACTGCTGTTGGAGGCTGACCAAAAAAGCGCAGGCTCCCGACACCAGGAGAAGAACCATTACGCAATAGCCGACGGCTTTAGCTTGGATAGTCATAAGAGGGAGAGAAAAAGTCGGGTGACGTCTAAGAAAGGACTTCGAAAACGCCACCCACCAAAAAGATTGAGGGTCGGTAAAACGCTAATTGATACTTACTAGAATACTGCGCGAAGCGTTGCACCGTACGTCAGAGTTCCACCCGAAAACGGCGCCGAGATTAAACCAGATACGTCGACTTTTCCCATGATGAAGCCCACTCGCGCTTGACCGGAGTGTGTTTCAGCAACTTTGGCAAAGGAGTATCCCGCGCCCATGTAGAACCACTGTCTACCCAAATTGAAAAAACCAGATGCTGTGAAGTCATTCACGTCATCGAGATTATTGAAGTCGACATTCACTTCTAAGCTGTTGCTGCTCTGGAATCCGTATCCGAATCCGAGAGTGGCGGCGTGCGTGTTTAATCCCAGAACGCGGTGGTAGCCCAAGCCAAAAACTGCGCCCATGCGACGAGCACCTTGGAGAGTCAGGGTTAGGTCGACTAAACCATCTCCCAACAAATTAGGCCCGGTGACGATCTTTGTGTAAGCCGCACCAATCGTCATGCGCTCTTTCATAGTGCTGAAACCTAGTCCTGCTTGGACCATATCGACGTACTGACCGGACTCACTTAGGCTGGCACCGCTGCGCGCGCCGTTGATGCCCAAACCAAAGTTTCCGTTTCCGTATACGAACGACGGCTTCACCGTTTTGGAGCCGCCCGTAGAAGACTGGGCATTGTATTCAAACTCCAATCCCGAACCATGTGCCGTCGAGAATTGGCCGGGATTCTTAAAGCTGTTGTGATCCGGGAATAAGAATCCAAGACCCCCACGCTGAATATTTCCCGAAGAACGTGCGTGAGCACTAACTGTGGCAATCGTTAACACAGCAAAACAGAGCAGTAGTTTCCGTGTCATGGAATCTCCAAAATTTTAGGTGTGAAAATAAAGAAAAAGCGAGGCTATTAAAATTATCCTATAAATTGCAGAGCGCCGCAACCTCCGGCAGCTCCTTTGGCGTGAGGCGCTGTGTCCAACGCTTCTTGATTTCGCACTTATTCCCCTGGCAGGTGTACAAAACGGTGTTGGGTAACGCACCCTTCCACTCTGGATCGATTATCTGACGGAACACCTCTTCCCCCGGACTAATTGGGATCCGATACGTCGGGTACTTCAGTTCTATCTTTTCCATGAATAACTTCGAGAACTTGTCCTGAACATAAGGCCGACTAAAATCGATAATTAACGGTTTAATTTTGGTCTGCGCATTTAACGCCGGCAGTAATTCGGGCAATTCTTCGAGGCAAATGGCGCACCAGCTGGCCCAAGGCACTACTAAGGTGCAGTCCTGTGTAAGCCACTTTCGCAGGTCTTTTTCGGTAATTTTCTCGTAGCGCGCACCTTGGCCGAAGGCATTTGAGCTCAAAACGACGATAAAAAGGGCGAAAATCAGTTTTTTCAGCATGTAGCGCACCTCGTAATCCTCTGCTATCTTACCTTTCTTTTTTTGTGGAGGAACCATGGGAGGAACAAATCCTTATATGGAGCAGCCAAATTCGAAGCTACCAACGAAACCGTACAAGATCTTTGTAGAAAACACAGATCAGGTAATTGAAGTGCGTCCCGAGAAGATTCCGTACAGTGAGACGGGTCAAAAGGGCAGCATCTTAGACGTTTTGTTGGCGCATAACGTCGATATCGACCACGCGTGCGGCGGTGTTTGCGCTTGTTCCACCTGCCACCTCTATGTCAAAAAAGGCCTCGAATCCTGCTCGTCGCCAACGGACGACGAGCAAGACATGTTGGATATGGCGCCGGATATTAAGACTAATTCGCGCCTCGCATGCCAATGCATTCCCAACGGCAACGAAGACGTCACAATCGAGATTCCAAACTGGAATCGCAATTTAGTACGCGAGTAGACTTTAGCGGGATGCCGCTACGGCGTGTCGGACAGGATCGGAAGATGGCGAGAGAAGCACTCTCTCGATTTCATTGAACGAGTGCTCGGGCATGCAGTGTTTCTTTAGGTAACCAATATTCTGCCTGGAGTAGAGTTCGCGGTCCTCTCGTGAAAGCGAACGGGCTTTATCGATGGTGCGAATGGTTGCTTCCACATTTCCGTTTTCGACCTGGAAGCCATAGGGACAAGCAGAAATCAGATCCGAAACGTGGCTCTTGGCGGGACCGATAAAGAGATAAGGCCGTCCCGTCGCCAAAACGCCATAAATTTTTGAAGTGTGCACAAGCCCCGCAACGGCGTCGCCCATCACGACTATGTGCAGATCGCCACTTGCGAGCGACTCGCGCAGAACGCTGCGCGGTTGGTGGGGCAGCTGAACGACATTTTCTAGGCCGTGCTTCGCTTTGAACTCACGCACATCGACCGCTCTCAAACCACCGCCGATAAAAAGAAACACCACTTCTTTGCGGTCGCGCATTTTGAGCGCCGAATTTAAGAGGGTATCGAGTGGGTGGACAATGCTGTGATTACCCGAATACAGAACAACGAATTTTCCCGAAAGCCCGTGCGTCCGACGGAAGCTTTCTCCCAGGCCTTCTTCAAAAGCGACCGGCGGTTCATGGACCGGCCAAGGCGGAATGATCGCAATTTTCTCCGCGGGTACTCCATGCGCCTGAATCTTCTCACGCATCCAGCGGTCTAATACGATGACCAAGTCGCTCTGCCGCAGCGACCAATTAAAAATGCCGGTCAAAAACTTTGCCGCCCAGGAATTCTCTTTAAGATAACCCACGGCAATGGCCGCATCGGGATTTACATCCATCAACCACTGCACGGAGCGGCTTCGACGCAATTTACAGACAAACGCGCCCAAAACACCAATCAATGGCGGAGAGGTAAAGCTAATCACCACGTCGTGCCGCGGTACTCGCAGTAGGCGCCAAAGCAAACTCAATTCAAAGGTGAAGCCGTCCACCATCCGATGAAGGAAACTGCGCTTACCAAAACCCGTGCTGCCCACGCGATAAATATGCACGCCATTCCACTCTTCATAACGAGTGAAGCGTTTGTTTGGATCCTCATAAGCGCGCTGACTGGCGACGACAGAAACGTCACATCCCCGGCTTTTTAAGAAACGCGCCAAGTCGACCAATTGCTGGGACGTCGCGGTTTGGTCCGGGTGAAACGTCTGGTTCAAAAGGAGGATTTTCATGTGGGGTATAATAAAGTATCCCACATAATCGACGAGTTAGCCAAACTGGCTAGTTAAGGCGTGATGCGAGGGCAAGCCACCTTTTGCAAATCTGCTTTGAATGCAAATTCGGGATCCCGTTGAGCGGTATGGCACTGCAGGCAAGTGGTTGCCGTGATTTTGTGACCGGTCCGCTTCTTTGTCGCACTGGCGAAATGCTCGTGGCGATTGCCGTGGCAGTTTTCGCAACTGACTCCGATGTACACTTTGGACCAGCCAGGGTTTGCAGCGCGCGCATCCATTTCAGCGTGGTAACGGCTTTTCAGTTTCTTAAAGCGTTCCGGCTGCGTGCGAGAATCTAGCGCGGTCTCATTGCCGTCTTCCTTGAATACCGTTTCCATTACGGATTCCAGCACCGGCTTTTCTCCCGATTTTCGCGGCGCTGCCCCTTTGACGACGAGCGGATCGGCAATACTCGAAAACCCTGCCTTTTCCTGAAAGCCCACGGAATGGCAACCCACGCACTCGGCGTCAAAATGCTGGTTTTTGGAATATAGTGCCAAATAAGCTGACGAGTGCTGCGTCTTTTCCCAGAACTGATACTGCGGCAAATGGCAGGTTTTGCAGAGGTACGGATTGGCGACATATTCGCCCTTACCCGGCTTGACCGCTTTCTGCGTTTTTTTGACGGCGACCACTCGGTTGGCGCGATCGAGTTGCTGCACCCAGCCCCGCACTTCCAAAGCAGGAGCGCTTTTTGGCGCCCATTTTTCAGTTAAGAAAGTTTCCTGTACCTGCTCCTTACCGCCGTCGGGGGACGAATGAAAAATGCTCTGGGTCTCCCGGCGGTTCTTGATCATCCATGTTGTGTGCAACTGGGCGGGTTTGTCGGCGATATCTATGGAGCTACTGACAATAAACTGCGGCTTTTCCTTTAAAGCGATCATCGAGTTCACGTCGGAAGCTAAATTGGAAAGAACAACAATGTTCTCAATTCCCGCCGAGCGGATTTCCGCCATCACTGCCGATAGAACTGCCTGAACTTCCAAAACTTGCGCGAACTTGTTGATTTCCGCTGTGGCACTATCGACGGCAACGGCTCCCGTAATCGCCCAGCGTTCCGAACTTGCCGGGTGCTTCCACTCTTTCCACTTCACCCAAAAAGGCTTTCCGTCTTTGGCCTCCAAGTTTGCAACCACAGCTTGCATTCCGGCCTTCTCATACCAAGCTTGCACGAACTCCTTTCCCGCAGCGAAGTCATTGGATGCCGGCAGACCAAACTGCACGCCCAGCTTTCGATAGGCTTTGGCCATCACTTCGGCTTTAGCCTTCCACTCAGCCGCGAGGTCCGCATTGAGCTCCTCAAATGGAAATAGGTTTTGACCGGAGTCGACCCAAAGCCCCGCACTTTTGCTCGCAACTTTCCATTCCACTAGGCGATCGAGGCCGCCCTTGGGGTCGACGGGGCAACCGCAGGGGCCGAGTGTGCCTAGCCGGTTTCCCGTCGCTATCAGGGACGCCTGGGGATCCGCGGCCAAAGCCGGGGCGGAGGCAAGAAAAAGCAAATTCAACACCAGTACCCAGGCCAATCTTAAAAAATGTGCCTCGGACTGCGCGTCATAGCGAGCCTGAACCAGGCTCCGTTCCTTGCTCGATGGTGTTGATTCCAGTAGCATCACTTCCATGATCCGAACGCTGATTAAGTCGAAAACCCCGACGATTTCGATTCTTTTTCCAGTATCTGTGTGTGTTCTTTTACTTTGCACCAGCTGCACACGCAGCGCAAACGAGAATGGCACCAGGGTGCTAGCCAAGGTAAACGGCGAGCCAGTGAGTCTGGATGAGTTTGCGATGAACTTGAAGCAACTCCGCGCGGAGCACGACAAGATTTCTCAAGACAATCCCAAAGTGCTCAAGCAGCTCAAGGGCCGCGCTCTAAACGAAGTCATCGTCATGACGATGCTGCGCCAAGAGGCGGCGAAACGCCAAATCCGTATCGCCCCGGCCGAAGTAGAAGGTCGTTTAGCCAACTGGAAAGAAGGCTATCCGCCGGGCGGCTTTGAAGAAATGCTGCGCAAACAGAATACGACGGAAGAATACTTAAAGAAGCGCATTGCCGATCAGCTGTTGATCGAAAAAGTGACCGAGGCCTTGTTCTCAAACGAGACTCTGGTTTCTGATGAAGAAATGAAATCCTACTACAGCGAGCATCAGGACGAGTTTTTCCGCCCGGTGCGCGTCCACGCTTTTCAGATTGTGGTCCCCACCAAGGGCGAAGCGGAAAAAATCCGCGCTGAAATCCTGAGTGGCCAAATGACCTTTGAATCGGCTGCGCGCAAATACTCGCTGAGTCCCGATGCGGCCCGCGGCGGCGATTTGGGCTTCTTTGCCCGAAACGAAAAAATCGCGGCCTTCAACGCCGCTTTCTCGCTTGTGGTCGGTACCCTATCGCAACCGGTACAAAGCCCTTACGGCGTGCACTTGCTCAAAGTGGTTGAAAAAGAGCCCTCTAAAAAGCTTGCTCTCACGGAGGCCCGAGACGAGATCATTAAGGCTCTGAAGCGAGCCAAAGAGGTGAAAGTTTACAAAGAATGGGTTACTAAACTGCTCAAGGATGGTGAGATTTACAAAAATGAAGCAGTCTTCGACACTTTCTCCTAAGTCGCTTTTTCGGCCGTTCGCAGCCCTTTTCCTTCTCGCAGCCCTTTGGACCTGCCATCCTTCTGCAGCTGCTCGTCGTACGGTGGATCGCAGCATCGTCACGGTAAACGAAGAAGTTATTTTAGAAAGCGATCTGACGGCCTTTCAAGAAAAGCTCAAGTCTCCCGGTTTCCGCGATTTATTCGGCGGTCTGACCGAGAAAACTTTAAAGGATCGCAGAGCTCTCTTGCAGCTGCTTATCGAAGAAAAAATCATCGATCAGCAAGTTCGCAAATTGGATCTCTCGGCTTCTGAAATGGAAATCGATCGCAGCATCCGCGTGATTGCCGAGAAGAACGGCATTTCGCAGGAGCAGCTAAAGGCGCAGCTAAAACGCCTCGGCACCGACATGAAAGACTACCGCGATGGCATCAAGCGCCAAATCGAACGACGCAATCTCGTCGATCGCGAGATCCGCCCTACTCTCGAAGTTTCCGATGACCAGATGAAGGCTTACTACCAGCGCACGCACGGCAAGAAGCAAGGCGCTGAGACAAGGTTTCGTATCGCGCATATTTTTGTTCAAGGCACCGGCGCCGATGCTAAATCTCGGGTCGATAAAATCTATAAAGAGCTCCAGGCCGATCCGGGAAAGTTCGCCAAGCTGGTGGCGGAATCGTCGGATGATTCCACCACGACAGAAAATGGCGGCGAGCTTGGCACCTTTGCTCTCGACTCGCTTTCGGAAACTTTTCGCGCTGCCGTTCCCAAAACGCCTGCGGGCCGAGTTACTCCTCCCCTAAAAGGCAAAGAGGGTTTCCACATAGTAAAGGTCTTAGAAACTCGTTCATCCGGATTTGATGATCTCTCCCGCGAAGAAAAGCTAGCCCTTCGAAATGAGATGGGCGCAACTGAATTAGAAAAGAAAATGTCTCTCTGGTTGGATCGCAAAAAATCCGAATCGGACCTCAAGTTCGCAAAAGAAATATGAATTCTTCTATCTTCAGAGAATACGACATCCGCGGAGTCGCGGATACAGACCTATCGTCGGAAACAATGGCCGCTATCAGCCGCGCGTTGGGCACGTTTTTAAAGCGCCAAGGTGCTAAGGCAATGGTGGTTGGGCGAGACTGTCGGCTTAGCTCTCCTCGTGTCGCCAAGGATATGACCGAAGGCCTGCTCTCGACTGGCATCGATGTGATCGATATCGGGCTGGTGACCACGCCTCTAGTTTATTTCGGATGCTGGACTTTGCCGGTGCAAGGCGGAGTGATGATCACCGGCAGTCACAATCCCCCCGACCACAACGGCATGAAAATCTGCGTCGGCACTGCAAGCGTGATGGGCGAGCAAGTGCAGCAGATCCGCAAAATGGCGGAGAAGAAGGATTTCGACCACGGCCAAGGCAAGCTCACTCCTCTCGATATCCGCGAAGCGTACCTCGACAAAGTCATTAGCGGTATTGCCCACCCTTTGAATTTGCATGTCGTTATTGATTCGGGAAATGGCACGGCCGGAGTAGTCGCTCCCGAGCTTTTTCGTCGCTTAGGCTGCAAGGTTGAGGATCTTTATTCCCAACCCGACGGCAATTTTCCCAATCACCACCCCGATCCCACCGTGCCAGAAAACATGGAAGATCTCATCGCGCAGGTAAAGAAATCCGGCGCGTGTGTAGGAGTAGGCTTTGATGGCGACTCCGATCGCATCGGAATCGTCGATAGAACGGGCAAGCTGATTTACGGAGATGAATTACTCGTGCTGTTTGCCCGGCAGGTTCTCAAGAAGAATCCCGGCGCCACCGTGATTTCGGAGGTGAAAGCCTCGCACCGCCTCTACGAAGACATCAGCCGTCATGGCGGCAAACCCGTTCAGTGGAAAACCGGTCACAGTTTAATTAAAGCCAAGATGAAAGAAACCGGCGCGCTGCTTGCAGGAGAGATGAGCGGCCACGTTTTCTTCAAAGATCGCTATTTCGGTTTTGACGACGCGGTGTACGCGGCAGCCCGGCTCTTTGAAATTTTGCACGAGACGGGCAAGACCCCCCTCGAGTTACTATCGGATTTGCCCCCGTCTTTTTCGACTCCCGAAATCCGAGTCGATTGCCCCGACGAGATCAAGTTCTCGGTGGTCAAAGCGGCCCGCGATTCCTTCGTTAAGCAGGGTCTGAAGGTAAATGACATCGACGGTGCTCGAGTGGAATTTGGCGATGGCTGGGGGCTGGTTCGCGCCTCAAATACGCAGCCTGTTCTTGTTTATCGCTTTGAAGCGGTCAGCGCTGCCCGCCTTGACCAAATTCGATCTACCGTCGAAACCGTGGTAAAGCATTGTTTGGTCCAAGCCAGCTAAGTTTTAAACATGAGCCAAAAATACATTGTGGTCCGGGGGGCCCGAGAGCACAACCTAAAGCATGTTTCGTTGGATATTCCGCGAAACAAGTTTGTGGTCATCACGGGTCTTAGCGGTTCCGGGAAATCGTCCTTGGCGTTTGATACGATTTACGCCGAAGGACAACGTCGGTATTTAGAATCCCTCTCGGCCTACGCCCGCCAGTTTATGGAACAGCTGAAGAAGCCGGCGGTAGATTCCATTGAGGGGCTATCCCCATCCATTTCTATCGAGCAAAAAAACATCAGCCGCAATCCGCGCTCGACCGTCGGCACCGTCACCGAAATTTACGATTACCTTCGCTTACTGTTCGCCCGCGCCGGTACGCCGTTTGATGAGGCCACCGGCCAAGCCATCAAACCACTTACCACGACTCAAATTATCGACGAGGTAATGGCTCTTCCAGAGGGCACCAAGCTCGCGATAATGGCGCCCGTAGTGCGCGGTAAAAAGGGCGAGTATCAAAAGGAGCTGCTTGGATACCGCAGCCAGGGATTTACCCGCGCGCGTATCGACGGCGAAGAAATGAGTTTGGCCGAGCCGATCAAACTCCAAAAAAGCTACAAGCACGATATTTCCATTTTCGTCGATCGCATTGTTCTCAAGGCGGCTGCGCGTACGCGTATTGCCGATGCAATTGAGCTGGCCATTCGCACCGCCGAGGGCCTGGTGGAAGTCGATTTCTACGGTGCTACACCTGCCAAGACTTACTCGACCAAAATCGCGGGCATGACCGAACTCGAGCCACGCACTTTTTCATTTAACTCCCCTCACGGCGCCTGCCCGCTGTGCACAGGGCTGGGAGTGCTTCCGCGCTTTGATCCCGACAAAGTAGTGCCTGATCCCGGTGTTTCGATTTTGCGCGGAGCCATTGTTCCGTGGTTGGACCACTCGGAAAATTGGCTGAAGCGCGCTTTTCAACCTATCGCCGATCACTACTCGTTTGATCTGGGAATCGCCTTCGGTGAAATTCCAGAAGAAGCCCGCAAAGTGATTTTGTTTGGTTCGGGCGATAAGGAGTTCACTTTCACGGGTTTAGGAAAATCCGGCAAACACGCTTTTCACCAAGCGTTTGAAGGCGTCATTCCTAGTTTGGAAGCGCGAAAAAAAGAACGTGCTCGTTACGACGATCAAGAGCTCGAAGTTTTCATGTCGTATCAGGATTGCCCGGTTTGCCAGGGCGCCCGACTCAAGCCCGAAGCTCTGCGCGTTTTGGTCGGCGGTAAGAACATCGCACAAATTTGCTTCATGCCGATCAATGAATGCCGCGCATTTTTCGATACGATTCAATTGAGCACGCAAGAGGCAATGATCGCGAAGCCGATCTTAAAGGAGATTCGCGCCCGCTTGCACTTCTTAGAAAACGTCGGCTTGTCGTATCTCAATCTCTATCGCTCCGCTGCGACACTGTCTGGAGGCGAAGCGCAGCGGATTCGCCTGGCAACGCAGATCGGCTCTCACCTCGTGGGCGTGCTCTATGTTCTCGATGAACCAAGCATTGGCTTGCACCAACGAGACAACGAAAAGCTCATCACGACACTCGAGCAGTTACGCGATAAGGGAAATTCGGTCATTGTCGTCGAGCACGACCAAGAGACAATCGAGCGCGCCGATTTCGTCGTCGATTTAGGACCCGGCGCGGGCAGCAAAGGAGGCGAATTAGTTTACGCCGGCCTGCCCGATAAACTCGCGGGTTGCACTCCCAGCCTCACTGGCAATTACTTGTCGGGCGAGCGAGCCATTCCGATTCCGGCCAAACGCCGCGAAGTCGATCCCGAACGCATCGTCAAAATCATCGGCGCGAAACTAAATAACTTACGAAATGTCGACGTGGAAATTCCCCTGGGAACTTTCGTCTGCGTCACCGGAGTATCGGGCAGCGGTAAGAGCTCGCTGATCATTGATACGCTTTTGATTGGTCTGCAAAACAAATTCCGCGAGCGCCCACTGCCCAGCGACTACGCCAAAGGCATCGAGGGCCTGGAGAAGTTAGACAAAGTCGTCTTTGTCGACCAAAGCCCGATTGGCAGGACTCCGCGATCCAATCCCGCCACCTACACGGGCGTTTTCACCGACATCCGCGGCATGTTTGCCAATTTACCGGAAGCGAAAGCCCGCGGTTACACGGCCAGCCGATTTAGTTTCAACGTCCCCGGCGGCCGCTGCGAGCACTGCTCGGGCGACGGCACGATCCGCGTGACGATGCATTTCCTGCCGGATGTTTACGTCGAGTGCGAAGTTTGCCATGGACGCCGCTACAACCGCGAGACATTGGAGATTCTCTACCGGGGGAAGAGTATCGCCGATGTTCTGGCCATGACGATTGAAGAAGCTGCGAGCTTCTTCGAGAGGGTGCCTCAAATCCGCGAGAAGGTAGCTACGTTGCTCGATGTGGGCCTCGGCTACGTCCAGGTAGGCCAAAGCGCTGTTACGTTAAGCGGCGGCGAAGCGCAGCGAATTAAGCTCTCCAAGGAGCTCACCAAGCGCGCCACAGGCCGTACGATCTATATTCTCGACGAGCCCACCACCGGATTGCATTTCGAAGACGTCAAAAATCTGCTCTATATTTTGCAACGTCTCGTCGACACTGGAAACACGGTAATCGTTATCGAACACAATTTAGACGTCATCAAACAAGCCGATTACCTTTTAGACTTGGGCCCCGAAGGCGGCTCCGGCGGCGGCCACCTCCTCTACTCAGGCCCACCCGAAGGCCTAGCCAAAGTCCTCAATTCCCACACCGGCCACTTTCTAAAAAAACTTCTTTCTCCGTCCAAAAAACCTAACCCCCAAGAAGCCCCTTCCAAATCCCTTTAGGTGCCCATCTACTCGTACGCCCCAAATAAAAACGCCCGGCTCGATGAGAGCCAGGCGCTTTAAGATTTATAGGTCTGTTAAATCAGACTTTGCCGACAAGCATCAGCGCAATCAGCAATGTGAACAACACCAGGGTTTCCACGAAGATTAAGCTCAAGATGAGCGGGGTGCGCATCAAGTTAACAGCTTGTGGATTGCGGGATACGCCTTCCATGAAGCCTGCTGCGATTTTGCCTTGTGCACCGGCGGCGCCAAACACCGCGATGCCCATTCCGAGTCCGGCCGCTAAGCCGATCATGCTACCGCCACCGCCGCCAGCAGCAGCGTGAGCGCCTTCTTCGGCGAAACTGATCATGGGCAACAGCATGCCCGCCAACGTTAACTTTGCGTAGTTCATAAATGATTTCATGGTCGCTATCTCCTCTTATTGTTAATGGTCATGCTCTGTCGCCATCTGGACGTATACAGCCGTCAGAGTAGCGAAGACAAACGCTTGGATCGTACAAACGACGATTCCAAAGATTAAAAGCGGTACTGGTAGTAACCAGGCAAAAAGATTCTGGAACGAGAAAACGACTTCGTGATCCACGTGCATGTTCACGAAAAGCCGGATCCCTAAGGAGAGAGGCCGCACCGCGTGCGAGACGATTTCGAGAAGGGCAACCAAAATGCCGGCGGGTCCCATTCCCATCAAAAAGTGCTTCATGTACCCGACCGGGCCATGCTCCACGATTCCTAAAATATTGTAGTAAATGAATGCCGCGATTCCCAAGGCGAACGTAGTGTTCACATTAGAAGTAGGAGCAGACGAATAAGGGATTAGCCCCAGAAAGTTGGAGAATAAAATGAAGAAGAATAGCGACCCGATGAAAGGGACGTATTTTTCGCCATGCTTGCCGGTGGTGTCGGTAATGAAGCCGTAAACGCCTTCAACCATGGCATCGGCGATATTGAGAAAACTCACTTTGCCGTCGGGAATAACCTGAGCGGCCCGTCGGCGGCGCAAACTCAAGTTTGCAGCGACAGAAAAAATCACAATTCCAATAAATACCAAAACCGCCGCATTCACGTGCACAAAGTGCGGGTCATGCGGAAGAAACGGCAGACTCAGAATCCAAGTTGTAGGCCCGTGCTCCATTGGCGCTCTCTTCCTTGTGGCTGGTTATTACCGTTAATAAGAAGAGAATTCAACTGAGATTCTGACGTGTTCGGAGATTTAACACAGGGTGTTAGCGAGGACGGAAATAGCTCTATTTCGGTGGTTCTTCGGTGTTTAAACGGGCGGTTTCTTTCTCTGCCAA
>JALHPX010000041.1 GCA_022842225.1 bacterium | reverse complement strand
AGGAACCGCAAGACACAAAGTGGCCCGCGCGTAATGCCAGTACCGCCGCAATGGCAATGAAAGCCCCCACGCGAGCACCACCATCGCAAACGGCACCGGAATCGACGTGGGTTTTGAAAGCAAAGACAACACAAAGAGTCCCTGTGATATCCACTCAGCGCGTTTGTTTTTTTCATGAAAGGGAAAAACCAGCACTGAGGACCACGCAAAAAAACCACTCCACAGATCGCGCTGCCCTAGTGTCCATCCGACTGCTTCGACCTGAAGTGGATGCAAGGCATAGACAGCGCTGCCAACAAAACAAGCAAATGCCGGAGCACCGAATTTTTTAAAGATCAGAAATACGACCAGACAAGTCGCGGTGTGCAGAAGGATGTTCACAGAGTGAATGACGGCCGGATAGGAAACTGCCAAGAGCTGCGCCAGCCCATGCTCGAATGCGAGGGCGGTGTAGCTCCAGGGAATGTAAAAAAGCTCGTTAGGGATTTTGGAAAACCACAATCCAAACAACGCGCCCACCCCGTGCCAGTGCGCCGTGGAGCTATCGCGCAGAATGAGAAAATCGTCGTAACCCGAATAGGGGAAGTTCCAAGCGACTCCAAACACCCCAAGAACCACCCCTGCCAAAAACAAAATCCAGCCCGCATCACCCGACGGCCAAACTCGAGAACTGCGCAATTTCATTGGAAAACTATAGCGGGTCGGAGCTCAATTGAATTGCCGCGGGGAGCTACGTAAGTTGAACCCACGTCGTCATATATGGTAAGAGCCTCCTTCTCCTTCGAAAGGATCCCTAAAATGAGCGAAAAAGAAGTCACTAAGAACGGCAACGGCCATCACACGCCCAGAGCAAAAACGAAGGCGCACGAAACGGCTGAGGTAGAAACTCCCTCGATGGAAGAAGTTCTCTCCAGCGTCGCATCGGGCGCGGAAGAGCTGTTAGTCGAGCTAAAAACAAAAGTAGAAAAGACGGTTCGAGAGTATCCTGTCCAAAGCATCGCGGTTTGTGTGGGCGTTGGATGTTTGTTGGGTGCCCTTTGGGCGTCCAAACGTAATTAATTTTTATGATCGAAATCGAAACCGAAAAGCAAAACGGCCGGCTGGCGGAGAAGCCAGCAAACGGCGCTAAGCTATCCAATATCTCTCTGGAGCTATTGGAAGACATTCGTAATTTTCTCTCTAAGGAAATCGATTTGCTTTGGCTAGAAGTGCGCGAGAAGTTTTCGCAGGGCACTTCACTGTTTGTGCTTTTGATGGCCCTCGCGACCCTGGCGATTGTAGCGGGGCAACTCTTGGTATTGGGGCTAGTGTTTTATCTCGCGAAAGCGTGGCAGCTCGAGCTGCACCAAAGCTTTGCACTTACCGGAGCTGCCGCCCTTGCACTCTGTGCAGTCGCCGGTTGCATTGCCTGGTTCGGCTTTAAGCACCTTTTCACCAAACCTTTAGAAACCCCGGGCCTCATGAAGGAGCACTGGCAATGGATCCTACAAAAGAAGAATTAGATCAGCAGATTCGGGAAATCGCTTCGTCGATTCATGACAAAGCCGGCCAGCTCGAGGAAGAGTTGGGCGAGCGCTATGATTCGGTAAAGCAAACTTTGGATAAGACATTGGACACGGTCACTACGGCTGTGAAGATGATTGCTCCGCAGGTATTGATCCGTTCGCACCCGCTGCTGGCAGCCGGCTCGGCATTACTCACGGGCTTCTATGTTGCTCATCGCATCACGCGCAAGCAGAAACCCATGCAGGTCGTGATGGTCAACCCTCACGGTACTCCGATCGGTCCTGCGCAAATCATGGCAGCCCCTAAAGTCGAGCGCCCCGAAGTCCGCGTCCTGAAAACCCTCGCGATGACGGCGATTGCACGTTTTGCAGGTAAGGAAGCGCGCAAGAAATTGCCGCATCTATCGTCGCAAATTCAGTTGGTGGAAGATTCGCTGGTGGGATTTGTGCAGGCGCGCGATCCGTATTCGGACCGCACGCCCACCGTCTAATACTCTAATCTCTAAACGTGCTTGCCAATTGCCTTCTCGATCGGCTTACGCACGAGGAAGAAGATCAATCCTGTTGCAACGCCGAAGGCGAACAACATGGTGAAGTACGCATCTTTCGACATCACCGAATAGAACGTTCCGAGATATCCAGTCAGATAATTGCCGAAGAACGAGGATAGGAACCACATTCCCATCATCATGCTCACGATTGGCTTTGGGGCCACTTTGGTCACCAGCGATAGACCAATCGGCGATAGATAGAGCTCGCCCATCGTAAACACAAACACCGTCCCGACTAACCAAAGCACCGAAGCGCGATCCGTTCCAGGAACTGCTTGCGCAGCCAAGATCATCAAGATGTAAGCAGCACCGCAGAGAATGCAGCCAATGCCCATCTTCACGACGCTGGAAGGCTCTTTGCCACGCTTGGCCTGCCATAACCACAGCATGTTCAGCACGGGTGCGAACAAGAAGATCATGAACGGGTTAAACGCTTGGAACCAGCTCGAAGGAATTTCCATTCCCAAGAACATCCAATCAGTCTTCTCGTCGGCCCAGAGCTGCAGGGTATTGCCTTGCTGCTCGTAAATCGCCCAGAACATAATATTGAGCAGACATAAGAAGCAGAGCGCCCAAACGCTTAACCACTCTTGGTGAGTGAGCTTACGCTTCTCGGCTTTTTCTGCCTGTTTTTCTGTCAAAGTGTCGTGCGGGATGAGCGGGCTACCAAACCAGTAAATCAGAACGCCCAAGAGCATTCCCACGCCGGCAGCGCCAAATCCGTAGTGCCAGCCTACCTTCTGACCCAGGGTGCCGCAGACGAGCGGCGAGAAGAACGCACCTAAGTTGATTCCCATGTAGAAAATCGTAAAGGCGCTGTCTCGTCGGGGATCTCCTTGTTTGTAGAGATTTCCGACCTGAGTGGAAATATTCGGTTTAAAGCAACCGTTGCCCAAGATAATGAAGAACAGGGCCACGAGAAACAGCCGTTCGCTGGCCATCAGGAAGTGACCAAACGCCATCAAGAGGCCGCCCAGGTAAACCGTGCGGTATTGCCCCAAGAACCGGTCCGCCAAGATTCCGCCGAAGAACGGCGTGAAATAGACGAATCCTGTGTAAAGCCCATAGAGCTGGGAGCTAATCTGCTGGACGTTCATTGGTCCAAAGACGCTGACCAGATAGGCCTGCAGAGCATTATAGCCAAAGATATCGGCTGCTTTTGCCGGATCCAAAAGGAGATAGGTGCTCATATATAGAATGAGCAACGAACGCATTCCGTAATAGGAGAAGCGCTCCCACATCTCGGTAAAGAATAAAACGTATAGTCCCGCGGGATGTCCGAAAAACTCCCGGTTTGCCAATTTGGCATTAAATGCGCGTTTAATAAATTTCCCCCTGGAAATTGCCTTATTCGGGCGGTTAACTTGATCTACCTATTGCCAGACGCACAATACGACGAAGATCATGCTCGAATGAAGCGCTTTCTGCCGTTTTTTGCAGGGATCTGTTTTTTTTTGGGGTTTTGTCGACCAGCGGAGGCATTTTCCTACGATAAGGTTGCCCATGGGGGAGTTAGTTTCGCCGTCACGACCGTGGCCTACGGGTTCTATAAAACCATCCTTCCCAAAGACCCGCTCTGGAAAAATGTGCTTCGGGCCGCCCTCACATCGATGGTTTTGGGAGTCGGCAAAGAATTCACCGACCGGGGATTTGATGGCCAAGATATTTTGGCCAATGGGATGGGAACCGCGAGTGCCGCGACAGTGATCCTGGTTTTTGACTTTTAAATTTAAAAAGCCGCGCCCGCCATGATGGCCTTCGACTTGCACCTGTGCGAGGTCGGAGGTTCACAATGAACAACAAACTAGTAAGTAATTTCACGCATAAAATCCTGGCGATCGGTTTTGCTTTAGGAACAGCGGTGGGTACCGCGGCTGAGATCTCAGACTCAGTTGAGACCCAACGTCCCCGATTTGGAGTCCAAGTGGGCGCGGCTTTTAGCAACGTCTCAGGCCCGAGTGACATCAACACCAGCAATCGAACGGGCCTTGCGGCCGGCGCGCGCGTCGCGTTTCCGCTATCGGCTTACCTGACGCTGCAACCAGAAGCTACTTTCGTTCAGCGAGGCGCGACTTTCGCCGGAGCTGGGGGATACAGCATCACTGCAAAATACAACACTTTGCAGGTGCCCGTACTCCTGAAAGCAACTCTGCCGACGCAACCTGTATCGCCCTACCTGACTGCAGGTCCGGTCGCCTTCTTCAACTTATCGAGTTCGCTCGACGCCAATACGCCAGGTGGCACGGTAGCCAGTGCGGGATTCAATCCCCGCACCGTTGAATTTGGAGCTTCGATTGGAGCCGGTGTCGACATTGGACCAGTGTTCGTAGCAGCGAACTATCTCATCGGATTGACAGAACTGGACGAAAATTCGGCACAGTATCACTCGCGCGGCGTCCAGTTATTGGGCGGTGTGCAGTTCTAAGCAACTGACCCAACGTGTAACCATCAAAGGAGAAAAAATGAAAAACCTAGCACTCATTCCAGCAATGCTGTTGAGCGTAACCTTAGCTGTCCCTGCCGTCTTCGCCGCAGATCATGAAGAATCTGCAACGACAGATACAAGCAAAAATCCCTTCACCGGAACGGTGACGGAAACTATGGAATACAGAAAGACAGATAAAAATGCCGACGGCTCGTCTGCAAAACACAATGTCACGAAGACGAAAAAGACAAAGTCCGATGGCACGGTGAAGAAAAACACCGAAGTCGAAACAACAACTGAGCACTAAACAATCGGTCGAGGGGCGCATAGTGCCGTGCGCGATTTCACCATCCTGGTGCAATTCGCAACGGAACTCAGCCATCCTCGCCCTCTTTTTAGCTCAAACCCAAGTGGTACGCCGCTTGCAGTTTGAGTCAGGCAAGCAATCGTTTTTTTAACGATAAATCTTGGAGGAAAAAATGGCACAAGCACAAACACAATCGGGAATGAAAAACAGCGCCGCTTCAAAGCTGAACAAAGTTGAGGACAGCTTCGAGCAAAAAGGCAGCGAATTTGTCGGACAAGCCAAAGAAGCAGTCTCTGAATTCGTCGAAAATGGCAGCGAAACGGTTCGCGGCTGGCTCAGTGATGCAGGCGAATACGTTTCGGATGCCGAAGGCACCGTACGCGACAGCATCAAAAAATATCCTGTGCAAGCTATGTTAATCGGCTTGGGCATCGGGTGCGCAGCGGGTCTACTTTGGAATCTTTCCCGAAGCAGAAGCTAATTGCACTACAAGACGCCGAAAGACTAGCTCTGGGGGCAACCCAGTTTATCCTTAGCGCTCCTTTTTCGGCTTTTTCGTAGAAGAACCAACGCACCTTGATCGGGAAACCGATGAAGGCGCGTTGGATTTTTTTGGAGATAATCCGATACCTACTTTCCACGGCAGCAACTAGGAAGCGCCTCCCTCTAAATCGCTTCCCGCCACTCTCGATTGGAATAACCGTTTTGACGAAAGTCTTCCCAACGGCGGCCGACTTCGGGCCAGTTGGCCACGCTCCACATTCCAGCGAGATAATCCGGGCGCTTATTCTGATGCTTGAGATAGTAGGAGTGCTCCCATAGATCCATTACAAAGAGCGGCGTGAGTCCGCGAGAGAGGGGACTTTGATGATCTTTCGTCGTCAAAACAGAGAGCGATCCATTGTTCTCGGCGCAAAGCCAGACCCAGCCATTCGAAAAATGCTTCGTTCCTTGCTGCTCAAACTTTTCGCGGAAGTTGCGGAAGTTGCCAAAATCTTGGGCAATCGCTTGAGCGATTTCGCCGGTTGGCTCTTTAGCGGAGCCTGGAGCGAGAACCGACCAAAACAAAGTGTGATTGGCATGCCCTCCGGCGTTGTTCTCCACTTCTGTGCGAATGTCCGCTGGCAAAGTCTCGAGTCGACTCAAAAGATCGTCCACGGGCAATTGAAGTTTCGGATGGGGATCCAAAATTTTATTGAGTTTATCGACGTAAGCCTGGTGGTGGCCGCGGTGGTGCACGCGCATTGTTTGTTCGTCGATCACGGGCTCTAGAGCGTCATAAGCATAAGGTAGAGCCGGTAAAGTGTATTTCATATTTCGTCCTCCTGCGATTGGAGGAGCAAACGCCATGCCAAGAGAAAAAAAAGAGACTCACTCCCGTTTAGAGTAAGTCTCTTTGATTGCCTCTACCTCAGGTGCACGACGATAAAATGCTACAGTCCACTCGACTGTTGCAATCCTTCGGTCTCGTCTGCGCTCTTGCCCATTCGGTCTGTTTTTTTTGACGGAAAGGAATTCAAAGAGCCTTTAGAATTCATCGCCGGCACTCCACTCTCCTGAGCTGCAGGGCTTAGACGATGGCCACCTTGGCGATTAACAGAACTCTCCTGCTTGTCACTAAACTGATCGTGGAGCTTTTCGCCTTCCGATCCAGCCACGCGCACTAGTTTATTATAGAGACCCAGAATCAAAAATGCGGGAGCCCATTGTCCGATAAAGTTACTTGTCTCTTTTTTTCCAATCACTTGCAGCGTTGCCGAAGCGGCCATCGATCCAACGGCTAGCCAAAGGAATGTATCGGACGGAAGCTTGGCTGTTTGGTTTTCAATTGCTTTCGCAAGGGGACCTTCCCGATGCGATTCGTTTTCGGTAATGTTGGGGTTCATTGTTCTTCTCCTAGTTGTTCCCAAGAAGAAGCAAGCGGTGTGCCATGACTACTTTCCGGCGCCGTCGAAGAATAAAGTGCATCTAAAGGCGATTGCTTGTGGGGCCAGATCGCCTATGCTAACTGACAACCCATGGCGCCATCAAAACCGTCCACAGTCCTGCTCGTGGATGACAACGCAGACCTACTGAAAGCCTATCGTTGGATTTTGGAATCCGACGGTTACTCGGTTTTGACCGCAAATGGGGGCGAAGAAGCGTTAGCCCTGCTCGCAACCGGCACCTGTCCCGACGCTATCTTCATTGACTTTAGTATGCCGCAAATGGACGGAGCAGAATTGGTCGAGCGCATCCGCGAGCAAAATCCAAATGTTTCCCCAAAAAAGATTGTCATCCTAACGTCCTTTTCTCCACATGCGCCTCAGCTTGAGTATGCAAAATTGGCGGGTGTGGAAATCGCCGAGAAGCCCAACGACATCGATGCTCTTCACCCAATGGTGCAGCGCTTTGTCCAACTATCCGCTTAAAATCCACATCGGTTGTGTCCCTTTGCAACAAGCAACGAAGTTCTGAGATCGGCACGCAGGTTGCATACTTCTTTCTCCAAAGAAAGAAGGAAACCGAGAATGTTCGTGCAACCGATAACCAACTTGATGACCTCCGCGTTCGGAAATGTCTGGAATAAATATTTTCAAAACAATCCTGATGTTTGGGATCGCATGTACCGGCGCGATTACTCCAGAAAACTGGATTCCGACGGACAGCAGGCACGCAACTTTGTGCTAGCGGGCATTATTCATTCCAGCGGTATTGCTTGCCCCCGCGTTTTGGATGTTGGGTGCGGCAACGGCTCGCTTCTTCGCCTGATGGGCAGACAACCTATTGAATACTTTGGGCTGGATCTATCGACGACAGCCATTGAAGAAGCACGCGACAAATGGGCGAATAAGTATCCAAATGCTCAGTTTGAAGTAGCAGACTTCCACTCTCTTTCTTCGTCCGATTCGCGGCTGAGTGAGAAGTTTGATTTTGTCGTGTTTAACGAGGTTCTCTACTATTTCCCGCTGGAAGATATCGAAAGGGTTCTGGAGAACGCCCGATCGCATCTAGCGCCGAAAGGCGAGATTTTGATTTCGATGTCGGAGAATCCAAAAGCGCAAATCATTTGGCGGCGGTGCCTGACAAAACTGACAGTTTTATTCGAACACTATGTCCAAAGTGGCATGTTCACGGCTTGGAAAGTGAAAGCCTTTAGGTAGTAAGCCAGTCGTTGCGAGAAGACCTCGCAACGACTGTTTCCTAACTACTGAATGAGGTCTGGATTGCGGTAGAGGATCATCGCAGCAATTGCTCCACTGAGGTAGTTCTCCGTGTTACTCGCTTTGTCGATAGCCCACGCATTCGCTGTTCCATGGGCTTTCATTAGCTTGGCAACGCGGTTCTCACCTTCGTTGTAAGCCTTGATCGCTAACCGCCAATCCTTAAACTGGGCGTAGAGATCCTTTAAGTACCGAGCAGCTGCTTCCGTTTCTTTTTCAGGGATAAGGCGTTCGTCCGTTTTGCCGTCGACGACCAGCTGGTAACGACGGGCCGTAGTAGGGATGAATTGCCATATACCCGTGGCCTTCATCGACGACACAAGGTCGTTGTTGAGTCCAGATTCGAACAAGGCTAGGCCAATCAACTCCTCGGGAACTTGGTGCTTGGAAAAAACCCTACGGATCATCTCCTGGTATTTTGGCAATCGAGCGAACGCGTCCGCACTGAATTTGCGTCCTGATTCGGTGGCAACGAGCTCATTTAGCCGCGCCAGCACCTTTTCGTTCATGTCGATGGGCACCGCACTTTTTTCCGCCGTGAGTTTGGCGTAACGTGCCGCCTCTTCCATCGTCAGCTTTTTTTGCTGGACCGCGCTGTGCGCAACAAATGCACTCCCGAAGATAAACATGCCCGCTAAGGCAACTGCGGGGAGCGGTACCGCCTTTTTCATTTTTTCTCTGTTTTCCAGAATCACTTCGATTCTCCTTTTTAGTTCTTCACCGCCCATCGCCCGAGCCATGCTGGTGGTACCGACTAGCAAGCCAGGGTGATTTGCGGCTGTTTCTGCTGCGAATAATAAGCAGCGACCATATGCTTGTGGCGAGACACGGTGGTGGCCAACCACGTGGGCATCACAAGCAAACTCTTGAAGTCGGTGAATAGCTTCCGCCAACCGACAAATAAACGGGTTCCAAAAAAATACACGTTGCAAACCGACGAGAAAGAACACGGCCAGAGGATCCGCATTCCTCAAGTGTTCCGCCTCGTGGCGAATGCTCATTCGAGCATACAATGGCTTTTCGAAATAAGTGCTCGGCAAGACAATCGACCGCCGCAAGATCCCCCACGCAGCGCAAGGAACGCCGATCTCGTCGGAAACCAGCAACTGCACTTTGCCAAGGTGTTTAACAACAACCCCGCCGCCCAACCAGCGCCTAAGTGCAAGCCACTGAGTAGTCACGGAGAGAAGAGTTCCAAGTATCAGAACGACTAAGAGCAAACCTGCAGCCTGCAAGTGCGGCCGTGAAAAAGAAATCTTCGTCTGCATGGACGGAATGATCGGTGAGTGAACAGCAGCCGTGAAGTTCTCGTTGGCGGGATCTTTTCTGCTGGCACTTGAGAATACCTGAACTGACGGGCGCATCAGCTGCTCTTGCGGCAATAGCTGCACGAGTAGAGGGGTCGCAACGCTCAAGAGCAAAAGTACATAGCTCGCCTTAAGCACACTGCGCGCAGGCAGAAACGTTTTCTTTTTTTCCCATGCGTAGGCAGCAAGCCCAATAAAGCAGGCGCCCACCGTGAGTGCAGCAGCGCACCCAAGATAGAGACGCACCAGAGCGAAACTAAATTCACTCATGATTCCTCCAATAGCGTTTTTAACGATCTTTTTCGCGCAACAATTCCCGCACCTGATCTAAATCTGCGGGGGTCAAACCCTGCGCCTGAAGAAGGCGCGAAACTAAAGCTTTGGGTTCGCCATTGAAAACTTTTTCCAAAAGATGCCCCAAGCTCGCTGCTTCGTAGTCTTGCTTTTGCAAAACTGGAAAATAGATATGCCCGCGGCCCGCCTTGCGACTGCTAACGATTTTCTTTTGTTCTAAAATGCGAAGAATCGTCGATACCGACGTGTAGGCAAGGTCTCGGCCGGGCGGAAGATTCTGCAGCACCTCATTCACGCTGCCCTCCTTCATGCTCCAGAGCAGAGTCATTAACTCGAGCTCTGTCTCGGTGAGCAACTTTGGTGAACTTTTGATGGAACGTGCCATAGCTGAAATCTCCCAACTTGTTTTGAGTATAACTAAGACTTTAGTTGTTACAACTAAAATTTTAGTTGCAGATGCGGGTCGCAGAAATTATTTCTTCATCCATGCGCATTTCATTTGAAGCCGAAGGTTTTCCCGCAATGGACGTTCCGCCCGGTGCTCCGCTGGCGGATATTTTGGATGGTCCACACTCGCCGGTATTTTTTGGATGCAAGAGCGGCAATTGCGGCACTTGTTTAGTGGACGTGAATGCCGATCAACCAACGTTACTCAGTGTGCCATCGACCGATGAACGCGAGTTCTTAGAAACTCACGCAGCGGATCGACCCACCGCGCGCTTGGCTTGTCAGCTCAAAGCGGTATGTAACTTAAAATTGAAGTACTTGAACTAGCTAGAATCAAAACCCCAGTTCAAAACCCAGTCGAGATTTGCTGAGCTTTATGCCAGAATCCGGGAATGAAGCGTATTCACGGAATCATCGGTGGCGTGGCCCTACTCGGAGTGGTCGCAGGCATTTTCCTCTATTCCCGTTCGCAATCGAACGGCCCGTCTTCGAATGCATCGGCATTCAATTCGGAATCTGAAACTTCCGACGATTCCGATACCGAAACGATTGAAGACACCAACCGCGTGGTGGCCAAAGTCGGAAACTTCGAGTCCCGCTTTTACCGCAACATCACAGACCTGGGCGGTGCGCATCCCGAAGTGGTCAATTATTACGAAGTCGTTGATCTCACGACTAAGAAGCCAGTAAAAGCCTCCGACCTATTTGGCGAGCCCGCAATGATTGCCGCTTTTGCCAAAGCGATCGAAGACGATACCTATTCCACCGACGCCGACTCGAAAAAGACTTTTGACTCCCTACGCGCGTCCAAGAATCTCAACGATTTAAATCGCGGGCTAAGCTCTCTCGAAGTCTCCACTGCGTTTTCTCTGGGCGACCATTGCGATGGCGAGAGCTTTGTATTTGAACCCGACACTGAGAACTTCGCCATCGTTGGCTATGACCCCGTAACGAGCGAAGTAGCCATCCACGTCGGCATTAGCGCGACTTCCCACGCCTGCGACTCCGCGTTCCCCCGGCTCAAACTCCAGATGGCCGCGCCTGCGTCGCTCAAAGCTGCTTTGCAAAAAGCCACCGAGGGCTCCGACGGATTTTTGCCCAAACCGGAGACTCTCAAGGCCTGCGATACCTGCGAACCCGTCGACTTCACCAAGGTCGGTTTAATCGGGGGATAAACCTAAAAAGGCATGCTAGAAGCCTAGGGCATGTCTCGACTGCGCTTTGAAATCGAAAACCAATCGCCTGATTCTCAGGCCCGCGCTGGGACTTTTCACACCCTCCACGGACCGGTTCAAACACCCGTTTTTATGCCCGTGGGAACCCACGCCACTGTCCGCACCCAAAGCCCCGATTCGCTGCGAGCTTGTGGCTCGACTGTGTTGCTTTCGAATACCTATCACTTGTTCTTGCGTCCCGGAGTGGAAGTGTTTCGTCGCCTGGGCGGCATTCATCGCTTTATGAATTGGGACCGTCCGGTGCTCACAGATTCCGGTGGCTTTCAGATTTTCTCGCTGCCGCATTCGCGCAAAATGAATGAACAAGGCGCACACTTTCAGAGTTATATCGACGGCAAGATGCACATGTTCTCGCCGGAGGTCAGTATCGAGATGCAAGTCGCCATTGGCAGCGACATTATGATGGTGCTGGATCAGTGTGTTCCTTCGACGGTAGGACACGCTGAAGCTGAAACAGCGATGGAGCTAACGCATCGCTGGGCTATTCGCAGCTTGGCGGCGCGACAAGATTCGCCGCAAGCCTTGTTTGGAATTGTGCAGGGCGCGTGCTTTCCAGATTTACGAAAACGCAGCGCCGAATTTCTCACCCAATTACCACTTGATGGTTTTGCCATTGGTGGACTCGCAGTCGGTGAGACGAAATCGCAGCGAGAAGACACTACCGAGTTTGCCGCAGCCCTGCTGCCCAAGCATCTCCCGCGCTACCTGATGGGAGTGGGCACTCCCTTGGATATTCTAGAGGCCGTGCACAGGGGCGTGGATATGTTTGATTGCATTATTCCCTCGCAACTGGCGCACCGAGGTGCGGCTTTTACGTCCGAGGGACGGCTGCAATTGCGCCGTGTGCTTTATAAATTTTCGGATGTGCCCCTCGATGATAAATGCGACTGCCCAACTTGCACCAGCTACTCTCGCGCTTACCTGCACCACCTCTACAAGGCGGGTGAAACCTTAGGAGTGAAACTGCTCACGCGCCACAATATGACTTTTTATCACCGGCTGATGGCAGAGATCCGAGGCCACATCCTGGCGGGAGATTTTGCGTCGTATTACCGCACTAAAAGGTTGGAACTTGCGCTCACCGACAATTCGCATGAGACTGTTGCGCAATGAAAGCTGTACTAGTTGGAATCCACTTACCCGATGTAACGGAAGCTGAATTTTCATCCTCTATGGAGGAATTGCACCGCCTTGTTCAAACACTTGGCTTTGAAGTGATTGGTCAGATGGTGCAAAAACGTAAATCGGTGTCTCCCGCTACTGCCATTGGCGAAGGCAAGTTAAAAGAGCTCGCCGCATGGACAGGTGGCTCCGGAGTGGTCCCCTCCTCCGCGCACCGGCACAAGAGCAAGGCAGCGGTCAAAGCAGAAGCGGAGAAAGAAGCTGCAGAAGAAGTCGTCGAAGAAGACGGAGATGCAGAAGACGCGTCGCAGGA
>JALHPX010000040.1 GCA_022842225.1 bacterium | reverse complement strand
AAAGCGTTTTGCCGCTGCCCGTGGGGCCCATCAAAAGAATATTGCTCTTCTGCAATTCGACAGCATCAAAGGGGCCGTTCGCTTTTAGGCGGTGGATGCGTTTGTAGTGATTGTGAACGGCGACAGAGAGCGCGCGTTTGGCTTGGTCTTGGCCAATCACATACTGATCGAGGACTTCTTTGATTTCAGAAGGCTTGGCGATTTTTACAGGCGGTTCGGAGTGGGTCTCTTTGGTTTGTTCTTCAACGATGATGTCGTTGCATAGGTCGATGCACTCGTTACAGATGTAAACGCCGGGACCCGCAATTAATTTTTTTACGTCTCTTTGAGATTTACCGCAGAAACTACATTGGAGATTGTCGAAATGGCCTTTTTTCCGCACCTTCTCGCGCCTTCCTCTAAAAAGTTCGTTAGACGGTGAAACCGTCGAGAACTCCTTTGGTCGCCGTTGCCACCGCATCGTGCGGATGGAGGCTTTCAAAGTGAGCTGCTCGCACATAGTAATCAACGAAGCGCGACTCCTTGTCGAGTGCTCCTTTGATTCTTCTCGCGGCATCTTCACAAAACATTAAGTTCGTTCCGTTGAGGCGAGTGAATTCTTGTTCGTCTTCCCGTTTTACAGCGGACTGAACTGGAGTTTTTAAAGTGCCTTCGAGTAAATCTACCAGCGAGAGAAAATCAAATTCCTTAATGCCAGGTGCAAGCGTCAGATAGACATCTGCTCGACTGCGTTGGCTGTGAGGAGTGGCGCACATGCCTTCTTCTGTTCCGAGCCATGCAGCAACCTCCTTTACCGAAACAGTCGGCGCGGTGCCAAAGCGCTCTAAGAACTTTTCTTGCACGATGTGACGGGCAAGAGCTGCGGAACAAGGGCACGTGCTCGAATACAAAATCGAAACGCCCATCTGCACTACTTGCTTGCCGTTTTTCAACAGGCCTTTGACCTGACACGGATAAAAGCGCAGTCCCTCGTTGTCGCTAAGCAATGCTCTGCGACGCACAGGGAGATCAAATTCGACGGTGAAATAGGCCGCGTCGCTAATTCCAGAATGCGAAGTTAAAAAATCATCTAGAAGCGAGTGGACGAGAAGGGGCGAGAGCGGTGCGCCCTCCAGCTTTTCCTGGACGGCGCGAAAAAGCCGGGACATGTGAATGCCCTTGGTTTCTTTTTTTTCTAAGCTGACATAGGCGTGCGCACGGGCTGGGATCAAGCCAGACTGGCCGCTATGCAAGGGAACGGACACCAGCGTTTCGATGTCGTGCATTCCCACCTGATCCAAGGAGCCACTTACGTGGGGAAAGGCATGGATAGCAATGTCAGGCAGTTCTCGCCGAGGGGTGTTTTTTTGAATCACGGATGTCCTCGGTTCCGGTAATAGACCCATTACCCCTCAAATGCAAACCAACTGGCCGTAATCGCTTGAACTGTCGCGCTGTTAGGATTTTTCAGTACTTTTAGAGACTTAACTCACCGCAGTATTTTTGCTTAAGTAATAACGCAGCACACCGAAAACTATAGCAAGCGGATGCTGCTCCTAAAGAGCCAGCGTCGCACTTAACAGGAGCTATTTTATGGGTGGCGCAAACGCCGAAGAAAAGAAACCGCAAGCCAAGCCAGAAGCAACGGCTGCGGCGCCTGCTGAAGCAACCAAAGCTGCAAAAGGCGGCAAAAAAGAAAAAGTGGAAGGCGAAGTCAAAGCCCGCCAAACTTTCGTCCGCGAACGCGGCACGAAGTGGACGCTTGCTCGCTGCATGAAGTACGCAAAACGCTATCAATCCGAACAAGAATGGGTCAATGGAAGCCCCGCTAGCTACAAAGCAGCTTCTTATTGGAACTGGGTGGATCAGTGCTGCGCACACATGCCCAAGAATTTACGTTTAGTGCATTCTGCCGTGCGCGAGGCCGCCTCGCACCATCCTACAACCACCACGAAGCCAAACTTCCAAGTGGTCCAAGGACACAAGAATGCTAAGTCGACGGAGACTCACACTGCGACTGCAAAGGCAGACACGAATGTGAGAACGCTGGAGAAAAAGGGTAAGCCTGCTGCTTCGAAAGCCTCCAAGACTACCAAGAAAAAAGCTTCTTAATAGAACCGCCCAAACGGTTTTCTTTTTTAACCCCCGATATGAAAGCATAAAAAAGCTTTCGTGTTCGGGGGTTTTGGGCTTTATGGCTCTATGATTTTGGAAGTGATCGGAGTTGTCTCCGGAGTTTTATACGTAGTATTGGCCGCCCGCCTTTCGAGCCTCTGCTGGCCCGTGAGCTTTATCAATCTTACCGTATACTTCTATGTATTTTGGACGGCGGGCTTGTACGCCGATTCGCTGTTGCAGCTATTTTACTTCGTGCTGACCATCTACGGTTGGTGGTCGTGGACGCGTCGGCAGCCCGTTTCGCAGGGCCCGCTCCGGGTGCAGCGTTTGCGGATCCAGGGGGGGGTGGGTGTGTTGGCCTGTGTAGTCGCGTCTACACTGCTACTGGCCTGGCTCCTGAAGGCCTTTACTCCTTCCGAAGTTCCGTTTCTCGACGCGCACACCACGGCGGTGAGTTTGGTGGCGCAAGCTTTAGCGACGAGAAAAATCCTAGAGAACTGGTTGTTATGGATTTGGGCCAATGTTTTTTATTGCGCTTTGTATCTCTATAAAGGGCTTTATCTCACTTGCGGGCTCTATGGATTCTTTCTGGTTTTAGCATTCTACGGATTTTTTGAATGGAAGCGCGTGTGGCGACAAACAGTGTAGTGCGAGTCCTTATCGTCGGCGGCGAGTGCTCTGGCAAATCCAGCTTGAGCGAGGCCCTTGCCAAGCGATTGGGTAGCATTTGGGTGCCGGAGTATGCCCGCGGGTGGGTGGAGCGCACGGGCCGCGAAGTCAGCGCGGGCGATGTCGACGCGATCGTGAGTGGACAAAGAGCGGCTGGCGTTGCCGCGGTAGCGGGGGCGCAACAGACAGGTGTGGTGGTGATTCAAGACACGTGTCTGCTTCAGTCGCTTGTCTACAGCCAGCACTATTTTGATTTTGTTCCCGGTGGTTTGGAAGAAAAAGCGAAGGCCGAATTAGAGGGCGCAATCGTGTTTGTTACTGATGGCGATATTCCTTGGGTGAGCGAAATCAAGCAGCGCGGAGTGCCGGCCGGGCGGGCCGCCGTGCAAGAACTGTTAGTGGAGCAACTCGCTGCTTTTGGAAAATCCTACACGCTTTTGCGCGGGAACCTTGCGACTAGGCTGGACGCAGCGGAGAAGATCTTGCTTCCGCTCCTGCTCCCAAAAAAACTGTCTGAGTAGGGTAGGCGAATTCAATCCCGGCCTCTTTAAAGCTTTCAACCACACGGAGGATGATCTCTTGCTGCTGATCCAAGTGCGCTCTTTCCGGCGTCACCGACATCCAGAAAATAAATTCAAATTCAATCGCGCTTGCGGCCAAGCCTCTGATGTGCGCGCGTTCGAATCGGATGAGAGGGTGGCCTGAAGCCGCTTGCTCGAGAAGCTGCGGGACTTTGCGGAGCTTTTCGCTAGGCGTGTCGTAGGTCACTCCAATGACAATCAGTGTGCGCTTCTCGCTCATGCGTCGATTGTTGCGGATGCGGCTACTAAGCAAATCCGTATTGGAAAAGATCAACTGCTCGCCGGTCTCGCTGCGCATGCGTGTGGTTTTTAAACCAATTTTCTCAATCGTACCGTTGAAAGTATCCACGGTGACGTTGTCGCCAACCTGAAATGGCTGGTCGAGCGTGATACTGAGAGATGAAAACAAATCGCCTAAAATATTCTGAGTCGCTAAGGCAACCGCAATACCGCCCACTCCCAAGCCAGCGACGAGTGCCGAGACGTTAATGCCTAAGTTATCCAGGCCCCAAATGACGAGAAGCGAGTAAAATACCGCCCGCAAGAGAAAGCTGACGGCCGCTAAAGTCGAGGTTTGATTCGAGCCGTGGCCAATCTTCTTACTCAAATAAGGCTCAATCCACAGCCGCAAGAAAGCGCCACCCCATAAACCGAATTGAATGACGGTGGCGACAATGAGTGCGCGATCGACAACTCGGTCGATTGCAGGTGGCAAAGTCAGAGGACGAAGGGCGACCGAGATCGATACTAGTAGCAAGAACAAAAGCTTGGTGCGCTGAGTTAGGTCGGAAAGTGTTTCGTAAACCGTGTTGTGGCGCTTCTCGGCGATAATGCCCAGATATTTTGCGCCGATTTTGCGCACTATCCAAAACCCTATCCAGAGGGCTGCTGCAAGAGCAAAGGATTGCAGCCAGTGTTCGATGGTGTTGCCGAAAATAACGCGATGAAGATCCATGAGATTAGGATTGTGGCCAAAGCTCGTGTCTTTATCAAGTAGCGAGGTACAATATTTCCCATGCGCAAGATGATCCAAAAGATCCTGGGAACCGCCTCTGAACAAAACCCTGCGAAAGCGTCTGAGGGCCGGGAAACGCCTTCCACCGGAGGCGGAGAGCTGGAAGATTGCCGCGCGAGTTTTGCCGATGTTCTAGAAAATTACGGCCGCTTTGCTTTGGACACAGACGAAGCTTTGGCGACCGACACGTCCGTGCGGTTTGCGCAGTTGGCCGATCACCTGCGCCACGGTTACGAAGTGAAAGCGGTGCCGGGGTTTTCCAACGAAGGCAGTCACCGCAAGTATGTTTCTGTTTTGCGTTTCTTTAACCAATATCGCACGCGGGAAAAGAAATATATCTCGTCGTCATTGGCTGAATTGCGCAATTTAGTATGGGCACTCGTGCAGTTAGCAGTGTCGCAATTTAGCTCTGAGCGCAATACCCACCGCAAATTACAAACCCAATTGGGAAAGCTCAAAGACGCCATCCAGCAAGGCACTCTGGAGGATTTACGGTTTAGAGCCACCGAGACGATCACCGTTTTGGAAAATTCGCAGCGTGAACGCGAGCAGCAACAAAAGACTCAGTTTAACCGCCTGGGCGAGCGCATGCGAGCATTGAGGCAGGAATTGCAAAATGCCCGACAGGAATTGGCTGTAGACGGCTTGACTCGGCTCTACAACCGCTCGGCACTGGATGAACATCTGGAGCGAGTAGTGCAGATTGGCCAAATGAGCGGCAAGGCATCGAGCGTGATGATGCTCGATATCGATCATTTTAAGAAATTAAACGATAGCCTTGGACATCCAGCGGGCGACGAGATTTTGCGGCAGGTCTCCAATCTTTTGGTAAAGACCTTTCCGCGGAAAACCGACTTCGTGGCGCGCTACGGTGGCGAAGAATTTACAATCGTCTTAGAAGAAGATGGCATCGAAGTTGGAATTGAACTCGCCCGACGCCTGCTCAATAAGGTAAAAGAAAATCAATTTAGTTATCAAGAGCACCGCATTCGCTGCACGGTCTCTATTGGCGTTGCGGAATACCTTGCCGGAGAATCGGTCGGTGAATGGATCGCGCGGGCGGATGCAAAGTTATATGAAGCAAAAACAGGAGGCCGAGATCGAGTAGCTCACTAGCGCTTGCTCGTTTCTAGGAAACGCACCATGGAATGGATTACAGAACTCTGGGGACTTTTACTTCAGTTTGTCGACGTGCTTTTGCACCTGGATAAGTATCTCGACCAAGTGATTTTGCAATACGGCACTTGGACTTATGGAATTTTGTTCCTCATTGTCTTTTGCGAGACCGGCTTAGTCGTGACACCGATCCTGCCTGGCGACTCACTGCTTTTTGCCGCCGGAGCCTTCGCGGCGCGCGGGTCGCTCGAAATGGCACCGCTCTTTGGTTTACTGCTGGTGGCAGCTGTTCTTGGGGATGCGGTGAATTACGCTGTGGGCGTTTTTCTTGGGCCCAAAGTGCTTACTCCCGACTCCAAGATTTTCCGTAAAGAGTACATGGATAGAACACAGGCTTTTTACGAAAAATATGGCGGCAAAACGATCGTCATTGCGCGCTTTGTCCCTATTGTGCGCACCTTTGCGCCGTTTCTGGCAGGCGTTGGCAAGATGACCTATGGCAAGTTTTTCATGTTCAACGTCACGGGCGCGGTACTGTGGATTTCCATTTGCCTCTTTGCCGGGTTTTTCTTCGGTAATCTGGAAATCGTACAAAAGAATTTCACGCTCGTGATTATTGGAGTTGTTTTCGTTTCGCTCCTGCCGGCTATCTTCGAAATTGTGAATGCGAAGCGGGCGCCCAAGGCATATTGAAAACCGGCTGCTCTTTCGTTAGCGTGCGCCCATGTCAAAATCCAAAGGGCGCATGGTTATCATCGATGGCAGTGGTTATATTTTCCGCGCCTATTTCGCACTTCAGCAGCGGCTGACTTCTCCGGATGGCACTCCAGTCAATGCCGTCTACGGCTTCGTCAATATGCTGCTCAAGGTGATTAATGATTTAAAGCCGGATCACTTGGCTATTACCTTTGACACCGCCAAACCCACCTTCCGCAAAGATCTCTACAACGAATACAAGGCCAACCGCGCCCAGCCGCCCGAAGATTTACGGCCTCAGTTTGCGTTGATCCATGAGGCGGTGGATTGCTTTGGCATTCCTAGACTGCAAAAGGACGGTTTTGAAGCCGACGACGTGATTGGCACCTTGGCTAAGCGCGCGGTCGATGAAGGCTACGCAGTTGAAATTGTCACCGGCGATAAAGATCTCATGCAGTTGGTGAATGATCGGGTGTTGTTAATAGACACGATGAAAGACAAGCGCATTGATGCCGCTGCGGTGATGGAAAAATTCCAGGTGGGCCCGTCGCAGGTAGCCGAAGTCTTGGGTCTGATGGGCGATTCTTCGGACAATATTCCCGGAGTAAGAGGAATCGGTCCAAAGACAGCAGCCGAACTTATTCAAAAATTCGGCACCGTAGAGCAGCTCTATGCGCGACTCGACGAGATTCCCCAGGCCAAGCGCCGTCAGACTTTAGAAGAGCAGCGTGACATGGCGCTCCTAAGCCGCAAGCTGGTGGAGATCGATTGCGCCGTGCCGCTTGAATTTACCTGGGAAGATTTCCTCTACGCCCCTCCGACCGGCGAGAGGCTAGAGCCGTTTTTAAAGCGCATGGGTTTTAATACGTTGATTAAGCGCCTGGGTTTTGAGCAGAAGCAGGAGAAGCTGGAGAAGGCGCAATACAAAATCGTGCGCACGCCGGATGATTTGCACCAGCTCGCGAAACTCCTTTCTTCTGTTGATATTTTTGCCTTCGATACCGAGACCACGTCGCTGCGCATTCAGGATGCGGACTGCGTGGGCGTCTCTTTTTGCGCCAAAAGCGGTGAGGCGTATTACCTGCCTGTTGGCCACTGTGAGCTTGGCGAGGGCGGTGCCAGAATCGCAGGTCAATTGCCTTGGAATGACGTCGTAGAAATTCTTAAGCCTATCTTTGAGAACCCAATAATCCGCAAAGTCGGACAAAACCTTAAGTACGATTTACAGGTGCTGCGTCGGCACGGAATCGCCGTGCAGGGAGTTTATGCAGATACCTTGCTAGAGAGTTATCTGCTCAACCCGGAGCAATCCCACGGACTAGATGCAATGGCCATGAAGCATCTGGGCCACAAGAATATTTCGTACGAAGAAGTCGCCGGTAAGGGCAAGGCGGAGATTAATTTCTCTCAAGTCGATATCGAAAAAGCGGCGGAGTATGCGGCGGAAGACGCAGATGTGACTTGGCGCCTGCACGAGTTGCTGTTCCCAAAGTTAAAAGACGATGGCCTGCAAAGTCTGTTCTTTAATATCGAAATGCCTCTAGTCTCTGTTCTCAGTGATATGGAGTTCACCGGCGTTTTGGTCGACGAGCAGCGGCTAAAGACCATGTCCGCAGCCCTTGAAAAAGGCATGGGCAAGCTGGAGGAGAGCATTTTTAAATTGGCGGGAGAGCCGATCAATATCAATTCTCCCAAACAACTCTCGACGCTACTTTTCACAAAGCTGCAACTGCCGATTATCAAAAAAACCAAGACCGGCATCTCCACTGACGAAAGCGTGTTGCTGGCGTTAGCACCGAAGCACGAGATTTGTGGTCAAATTCTAAAATACCGCGAGTTGGGAAAGCTGCGGAACACCTTTGTCGAAGGCCTGCTCGAGCAAATCCATCCCGAAACCAAGCGCGTTCATACGAGCTACAATCAAACAGTCACCGCCACCGGAAGGCTCTCTAGCTCCAATCCTAATTTGCAGAATATTCCCATAGGTGGCGATCCGGAATTTGATGTCCGAGCCGCCTTCATCGCGCGTCCTGGCACGGAGCTGTTTTCTGCGGACTACTCTCAGGTAGAACTGCGGCTGCTGGCGCACATGAGCGGTGACCAGGAGTTGATGCGCGCCTTTAAGAACAATGAAGACGTGCACTCCCACACGGGAAAATTAATTTTTGGCGTATCCGAGATTTCACCCGATCAGCGCCGCGTTGCGAAGACGATCAATTTCGGTGTGGTCTACGGCCAAACTCCCTTCGGTCTTTCTAAAACGTTGGGCATCCCCGTCGGGGATGCCAAGCGCTTTATCGATACGTACTTTGCGCGTTACAACGGCGTGCAGTCGTTTTTGCAGTCGCTGATTGAGGATGCGCGTAAGAATGGCTTTGCCCGTACCGATTGGGGGCGCCGTCGGTACTTGCCCGATATCGGGTCGGCAAATCGCATGACTCGCGAGATGGCGGAGCGCACGGCGATTAACATGCCGTTGCAGGGCACTGCGGCCGACATGATTAAAAAAGCGATGATTACTATTGGCGCTCAATTAAAAGAACAGCGCTTAGCGTCGCGTCTCATTCTTCAGGTGCATGATGAATTGGTTCTCGAAGTCCCCACCGCCGAGAAAGCCATCGTCGAGAAAATCGTGGTGACCGAAATGGAAAGCGCCATGAAGCTCAAAGTCCCGCTCAAGGTCGACTACGGCTGGGGCGCGAACTGGCAGCTCGCAAAATAGAAAGTTTTGCTAGGATAGACGGCATGAAGATCAGCCGTCTTTTCACTTCAGCAGGCCAAACCGGATTAGAAGGAATTACTTTTGCTCCGCGCGATTGCGAAATCCGCGAAGGCGAAGAAGTGTCCTTCTCCCAAAAGGGTTGGATTTTTCCTACCGAGTGGTCGCAGGCCGCTTGCGATTTAGCCGCGCAAAAATACTTTCGAAAAGCAGGTGCTGGATTTAAGGGCGAGACCGATCTCCGTCAGGTCATCGCCCGCATGGTGGGCTGCTGGAGAAAGTGGGGAGAGAAGTTCGGGTACTTCAGCTCCGCTGAGGATGCGAAGAATTTTGACGCTGAGATGACCTACCAGCTGGTGCGTCAAATGGCGTCCCCCAATAGCCCGCAGTGGTTCAACACCGGATTGCATTCGGCCTACGGCATTGAATCCGAGGCGCAGGGGCACTTTTTTATCGACGACAAAACAGGCAAGGCACGTCCCTCGGTCAATGCTTACGAGCACCCCCAGGTACACGCCTGCTTTATCCAGAGTGTAAAAGACGACCTCGTGAAGCCTTTGGGAATCATGGATCTCTGGGTGCGCGAGGCGCGCGTCTTTAAGTTTGGGTCCGGTACCGGCACCAATTTTAGCGACTTGCGGGGAGTAGGCGAGAGCTTAGAAGGCGGCGGCGTATCGAGTGGCTTAATGGCGTTCTTGCGAGTGGGAGATGTCTCGGCAGGTTCGGTTCGATCCGGCGGCATCACGCGCCGAGCGGCCAAGATGGTATGCCTCGATCTCGATCACCCTGAGATTGAGACTTTTGTACAATGGAAGGCGCAGGAAGAGCGCCGAGTCGCCGAGCTGGTTGCGGGGAGTTTCACGACGAGAAAAAAGCTCGAGCAAATTTGGCAACGCGCGAATCAATCTCCTTATGAGTTACACCAGTGGCGCGAAGTCCTAAGCGAGTGCGCGCTGCTGGGGATTCCCCCCGCGGTGTGCGAGCAAGCCCGCGATTTGGGACAGCAAGGCATTGCGTTTTTTGAACAAGATAAGCTGACTATCGAATGGCGCGGGGAGGCCTACCGTTCCGTGTTTGGGCAGAATGCCAATACCTCGGTGCGCGTGCCGACGGCTTTTCTTCATGCTGTGAAAGCAGGCGGTGCATGGTCGTTGCGTTCTCGCAAAGATGGTAAGCCGCTGCGATCCTTAGCAGCAGAGAAGCTTTGGAACGAAATCGCGCTGGCCGCTTGGACCTGCGCCGATCCCGGCGTCCAGTACGAAGATCTTATCAGCGATTGGCACACCTGCCCGGAGTCGGGCCAAATCCGCGCTTCGAATCCATGTAGCGAATATCTTTTTCTCGACGATACGGGCTGCAATCTCGCCAGTCTCAATCTAATGAAGTTTTGGAATGCGGACTCTGGTCAGTTTGAGTCGGAGAAATTCTCGCATGCATGCCGTTTATGGACGCTGACGCTAGAAATCTCCGTCGCGATGGCGCAGTACCCTAGCGTGGAAATCGCAGAAAGAAGCCACGCGTTTCGCACATTGGGTTTGGGCTTTGCCAATCTTGGGGCGCTCCTGATGGCGGCCGGATTGCCTTACGATAGCGACGAGGGCCGGGCGCTGGCGAGTGCGATTGCCTCGCTCCTAGCCGCCAGCGCGTGGAATACATCGGCGGATATGGCCCAGGAGCTTGGCGCCTTTGCCGAGTACAAACAGAATGAGCAAGCCTGTTTGCGCGTGCTGCGAAACCACGCGCGTGTAGCCGGGGCTTTGGCCGGGGAGTATGAAGGGCTCACCGTGTTGCCGCGCGCAATCGGAGCGGAACGTCCCGCCCCTATCGTCGATTGCGCCAATAAATTGTGGAAGCAAGCCTTGGAAAAATCCGCGAAGTGGGGGGTGCGCAACGCTCAACTTACGGCGATTGCACCGACGGGTACGATCGGTTTGGTGATGGATTGCGATACGACGGGAATAGAGCCTGAGTTTTCGCTAGTGAAATACAAAACTCTCGCCGGCGGCGGAAGTATGCGCTCTACCAATCGCACCGTTCCCTTAGCCCTAAAAAAGCTGGGTTACACGCCCGAGCAAATCGCCGCGATCGAAGCGGCGCTCTTAAAGCCCACCGGTTCGGGAGAAATCCCACATCTACGGCAGGGTGATCGTAGTGTTTTTGCAGTCGCAGAATCCGCACAGGGACGCATTGCCGTTGAAGGCCATTTGGCGATGGTGGCAGCGGTGCAGCCGTTTATCTCGGGCGGGATTAGCAAGACGGTTTCGATTCCTCATCAGGCGGAAGTCGCGGAAATTCGGCGGGTCTTTGAGCTGGCCCACGACTGGATGGTGAAATGTGTCTCCGTCTACAGAAACGGCTCAAAGCTTTCGCAGCCGCTTACTTCCGAAATCTGCTTCGAGTGCGGCTGAAGCTCAGCCTCCTTTGACTGTGGCCGCTTATCAGGGCGTGTGGTATACCCAGCTCCATCTTTCATAAGTAGTAGTAATAATTGCAGGACTCGTTTTAACAGGTTCGAGTTCTCCTATTTGTGAATTAAATAAAACGTTTTTTTTCGACGAGTGGACGACCCATGAATAACTGGAATCGCCTGGCATTCGCTTTTGCTTTTTGGATGAGCACTTCGGCTTCGCTTTGCTTTGGAGTCGCGGAGCAGGATGTCGTACAAGCGGTGAATTGCCCGCAGCATGTCTTGATTGCCCGCGAAGCGATGCTTCGTTCGGGAACGACTGCCGTGGGAATGCTCGATGCCGCTTCTTCGGGCGAACACCTCCAGGCAGCGTTTCAAAGCCTTGGGTTGGAAGTCAAAATCGTTCATTCCGTGCCCCCGAGTGAACAACCCAGCTGGTATGGAAAATTATCCCAGCCCGATCTCGTTCATCAGGGAGATCTTCAAGCGACTGCTGACAAACTGCGGGCGATGCAAGTGGGAATTATCGCTCATGGCACGGATAAGGCCTTTCAACTGGCGTCCCAGCTTTCAAATCTTTTGGGAGTTCCCAACGTCGACCCCACAATGAGCGATATTATCCGCGACAAATTTAAGCAGAATCGCTTTCTCGCGAAATTGGGAATCCCCGTTCCCGATACCTTTGCTACCAATGAATTGCTCGACATGCTGGCGTGGCAACAAAAGCACGGCAGATACCCCGTCGTAGTAAAGCCGCTCGATAGCAGTGGGAGTGACGGGCTTCATATTTGCGAAAACCGCGAGCAGGTCGTCAAGGCGTTTGAAAAGCTGTATTTAAAGCGCAATGTCGACGGCAACATCAATTACATGGTGATCATCCAGGAGTACATGGAAGGGCCGGAGTTCGTCGTCAACTTCGCTAGTTCGGCGGGCGTTCATTTGCTCACCGATGTTTGGGAGTACCATAAAAAAGAAGTTACCGTGGCAGGCGGCGCGAAAGCGCATATTCGTTCGCACAATGACTTAATTGCCATTTCGCAGGCGAATGAAGAGATGGTTCGTTACTGCATTCGTATTTTGAATGCCTTTAAGTATTGGTTCGGTGCCAGTCATTTTGAAGTGATGCTCACGGCGCAAGGCCCGAGACTGGTAGAGCTGAATCCGCGTCTCGCCGGAGCAAGATTGCCTCAGTATGTTGCAGAAGCGGGCGGCTGGCCCCCAGCGCTGATTGCGGCAGAAAGTTTGGCGCGCCCGGAATTGTTCCGCCAGAGACTCACACAAGCTGCGCCCGTTTATCAGCCGGGTCGTTTGGTGCGGTTGATTTCCACCGAGTCCGGCAAGATCGCCTACGTGAAAAATCTCGATGTCGTGAAAAGTCTTTTGTCCTACAAGAGCCATGATTTTAAAGGCGT
>JALHPX010000039.1 GCA_022842225.1 bacterium | reverse complement strand
AGATATTGCTGCGGAATGATCCTATGTACGAACTCCATAGCCCGGCTCCGTGGGGATATTTCCAAGAGAAAATCGACTACGCGGAATACCTCGATGTTTTTAATCACGTGATGACCGAAACGACCGGTCCTGAACGCGAGATTGGAAAGATCTACATCCAGTATCTCATGTCGGGAAAAGATCTCTCCAAGCGGCTAGAAGCCTTAGGTGACAAGCCTGACCTCTTTGGAAAGATCATCGCGCTCAAAGCAACGCTCGACCGCGACGCCAGCCAAGCAGATTTAAAGAAACTCATTGCCAAGCTCCCCGCGAATTTGGCGGACTTTGGCTACTACGCCTACGTACTGCGCGGCGAGGCGCTGATGCGACTGGGTGAAGAAAAAGACTCGCAGCGCGATCTCACCCGGGCGTTGGACCTATCGCCGCGTGCGGCCGTGGCTCAATGGGCGTATGCGTCTTTGCTTAAAAAACAGGGCCGACAAACCGAGGCCGACCAAAAAATTCAAGAACTGCTCTCCTACCATCCCAACTACATCCCTGCTATAGTCTGGACCCTTAAAGAGTGACCTGACAGCGGGAGTTACGTGAAAATCCTTGTCCTTGGCACCGGCGGCCGCGAACACGCGTTGGCCTGGCGATGCGCCCAAGAAATCGGTTTTGAAAATGTGGCCCTACACCCGGGAAATCCCGGCGCGTTCACCGATCCTTTTGTTCGCTTAGGCGATGTTCTACCTACTGACGCTGCAGCTCTCTCCCGCGCTGCCAAGCAGTCCGGCATTTCACTGGTTCTCATTGGCCCCGAAGCGCTGTTGGCACAAGATCTTGCCAAGAAACTCCGAGCTGATGGCTTTCTGGTGGTTGGCCCCGATGCCAGCGGCGCCCGTCTGGAAACTAGCAAAGTTTTTGCCAAGCAGACCATGGCCAGTGCCCATATTCCCACCGCCAGTTTTTCCATCGCTCGCAACGCCAAAGAACTTTTGGAAATGGCGACCACCTTTCCCTGCGCACTAAAGTACGACGGACTTGCGGCTGGCAAAGGCGTGGTGATTCCGCATTCCCAACGCGACGTTCAGGATTTTGCCGACCGAATTTGGAAAGATCAGGAATTCGGCGCCAATCCCACCCACGTTTTGGTAGAGAGTTTTTTAAAGGGCAAAGAGATCAGTCTCATTGGCTTTTGCGACGGCAACGTCTTTAGACCGCTCGCCACCGCTACCGACTACAAACGCGTGGGCGATGCGGATCAAGGTCCAAACACGGGCGGCATGGGATCAATTTCTCCCTCGCCCTGGGAACGACCCGGCATCGTCGAAAAAGTCCAAGCCGTGATCGCACAGCCGCTACTCAGGGAGCTGAAGAAGCAGAGCATCGACTACCGCGGCATTCTCTATATCGGCCTGATGATTGACAGTGGAGAAAATCCGTTTGTCGTCGAATTTAACGCCCGTTTCGGCGATCCCGAAACCCAGGCATTGATGATGCGTATTGAACATGGCTTTGTAGAAAATCTCTTAGCTACCGCCGAAGGCAAGTTAGCCGACGCCCCACCTCTGACGTGGAGTTCTTCGCATTCTGTCTACGTTGTCGCGGCCGCGGGAAATTACCCCGCCAAGCCCCGCACGGGCGATAAAATCAGCGGCGTCCCAGTCGTGGAATCCGCCTCCAAAGTTTTTTATTCCGGAGTGAAATTTCAAAACGGCAACTGGCTCACCGACGGTGGCCGGGTGCTGGGTGTGGGCAGCTTAGGGCGCGGCTTTGCAGAAGCACGCCAAGCGGCTTACCGCACTTTGGACCAGATCAAATGGGATCAAATGCATTTTCGTAAGGACATCGGGTCCGTGTAAGAACGGACCGCTCAAGGAGAACAAATGGCACAAGTACTTCCCTTCTCGGCAGTCTATTACAACCCAGAAAAAATCCCCGACGTCACCCCGGTGATCACGCCTCCCTACGACGTCATTCCAGATGCAGAAGTCCCTGCGCTCCTAAAGCGCAGCCCTTACAACTTTGCTCACTTAGATTTACCGAGAAAAGATCCAGACGATTACGCTGCGCAAAAACAGCAATACATCGAGTGGAAAGAGAAAAACGTCCTCACCAAATCTCCTAACCCCTCTTATTATTTTTACCGCCAAGTGTACGAGTGGAACGGCAAGTCTTACACGCGCGACGCACTCGTCGCTGCCGTCGGTCTGCACGATTTCTCCGAGCGCGTAGTGCTGCCGCATGAAAATACGCACGGCAAAGCCAAAACGGATCGTTTGAATTTGATGCGCGCCTTTCAAAGCCAGCTCAGCCACATCTTTGGCGTCGTCAAAGACGAGACCAAGTTCATGGCTCGCAACTTAAGCCGCACCACTGAGAACGAGCCCCTGCTCACGGGCAAGAGTGACGACGGCGTAGTGCACACCGTGTGGGAAGTACCGCCCGGACTCAACTCCGCTATTCGTCTGTTTTTTAAGAATGAGCCGATTTATATCGTTGATGGGCACCATCGCTATGAAAGCTCGGTCACGTACTCAAAAGAAGTAGGCGCGTTTAAACAGCCCGATCAAGCTGCAAGTGCTGCCTTGTTCTCCATTTGCACGACAACCGACCCAGGACTGATTGTATTGCCCACACACCGCATTGTGACCGGAGTTTCCGATTGGTCTGCGCGCTGGGCAAAAGTAGCAGGCGATTTCGCCGTCACTCCCATGACAGCCGCGCAGCTCGAGGCTTTTACGGAAAAGCCTTCGACTACTCCAAGCTTCGCCGTGGCTTGGAAAGACGGCGGCAAAGAAAAGATCTTTCACGTCGAACCCAAGAACTGGCAGAGCAAAGAGAAAGACTGGGGCTACGCCCTTCACAAGCTAAGCGTGCACTGGTCCGATCGGGTGTTTCTAAAGGACATCGCATCGGTCGCCGACACTGCGTTTGCCAAGCACCTGACCTACGAGCGCGAATACCAAAAGGCGTATGGCGCGGTCTCGGGATCGAGCTTTGTTATTTTCCAACCGCAGCCTCAGGTCTCTGACATGACGGACATTGCGGATGAAGGGAAATTCATGCCGCCGAAATCGACGTATTTCTACCCGAAGCTGGCTTCGGGACTATTGATGCGCGAATTGGTCTAAGCGACCTCGTCCGCTCTTTCAGTCGTGAAAGAGAAGATTATAAAGACCCTACGGGCGGTAAAGGCGTTGCCCTTACCTCCCGTTTTTCATTTCTACAGGTGCTAACGACACTTCAAACCTGCAACCCCACTCGCTCTGTGGCGGCAAGGTCAGATAGTTTTTTAGCGGCAGAAGCAACACCCGCCGAGTGGAGGCGACTTTAATTCGCTGCCTAGTTCGTGCAGTGGCTGCAAACTTCACACCCTTGGGCTTTTCCGACTGGCACGTATCCATGCGCATTGGGCCCGCTCGATAGGGAGAATAGTCACTAATAATGGGATCAGTAGAGACAATTAAGTTTTTCTGCGGATTCACGTCGAGCTTTGTCGCTTGTTTTACGCGGTAGAGTGGCAGCGCGGGTGTTCCTGTGAGCCACACTGTGGAAGCCCGATCCAGTTGATGAAACTGCAACTTCTCGTCGTCAAAGTGCCAAACACTTGGCTCCAGCTGACGCACCTCGCTCCAGGGCTTTGAAAACCGCACGTAGCGCTCCGCATAGAGCGGGATCTCGATTCCTCCACCATGTACAACCTTATCGTAAAAAATAATGTCTGAGGGTTGGGTGTGCGCTTTTAGCAGCTGCGGTATTTCAGACTTTGGTTGGTAGGCGTACATTCCTTCCAAGTAGTAGGGCATCTTAAAGGTGCGAAAGGCCAACAGCGCCAGCATCACAGTCAGACACGCCGCTTGGTATTTGGATGGTAGCTGGAAGAGCGCCTGAAATCCCAATGCGATTAAGATCGCGTAGAACGGGGTCTCAATCAAAAAATAGTAATCGTGATCATGAGCATGCGGATTAATTTGCGCCAGCACGGGAAGCACAAGGCAAGCAGCAAAGAAATAGAACCACGCGCGATAACGACGAGCCGTCACCCACAAGCCCAAGGCAAAGGGCAGAATCAGCCAGTCGCCAAAAACGATGGTGCGCAACCTGCGGGCAATAGCGAGCCACTTATCGACGACTAAACGATCTGCCACAGTTCCAAACAACCAATCGCTCTGGACGGAAACGTTGTTCATCGAACCCGCCCATTGGATCCAGGCCCCAGCGACACCACACTGCAGAGCGTACGCACCTAGAAAAACTAAGCCTCGCCTGCGATCGAGCTGCCCCTTCCCCATCAAGTAGGCGAGAAAGACAAAAGTTCCTGCGGCGGGCACATACCAGATATTCACCTTTGTCAGGCCAGCCAAAGCACCCAGCACAAAGATACCGACGGCATGAGGCCAAAGAGCTCGGTGCGGTTTGGTCCCGCGCCAAGTCAGCCAAAGGCAACCCATCAGCAGCGCGGAGGCCATGAGATCAATCATCCCGGCGCGGGAAAATAAAATATGCAGCGGCATCCCAAGAAAAACCAAGCCTGCCCACATTGCGGCCCCTAATCCCCACACCTCATAGACCCAGAGACTTAAAAATAACGTGCCCAGAACGAAGCAAATAAGCGCCGTGCCGCGAGAGGCGACTTCCATGCTGAGTCCTGCCCGCATGCCGCGAGACGCAACCCACTGGTAGAGAGGGAACTCGATGACGTGGTTCCAGAGCCGCCCTTCAAAGGGGCTCTCGTATTTGAAAATGCTGCCGTGCCCTTTGGCTAGATAGTAAGTGGTAAGCGCCGTCTGCGATTGGCGGCTGTGGGGATCCCCATACAGCGGCCTATCTAGCGTCGTCAGTCTTAGATAAGTCGTTGCGGGAAGGATCCACAGCGCCAGCACGATCCAGAGGACAGCTTGGTTTTTGGGCATGGAGCTATGATATCAAAAACGCTTACGAGTTTTTCTCAGCGTAGAATTTCTTCCCGCCCACAGCTAGCTGCTGCAGATAAGCACTCGGCGCAAAACGCGCTCCGTACGTGCGAGAGAACAATTCGAGATCGCTTACGATAGCGTCTGCTCCGACAGAGTCGGCGTAGCGCAATAGACCGCCACGAAATGGCGCAAAGCCTGTTCCGTAGATCATGCCGATGTCCACGTCCGCCACCTTACGAACCAGCTTCTCCTCGACGATTCGAGCGGCCTCGTTGATCATGACGTAAATCATGCGCTTTTGAATAACATCCTCGGAAACAGCATTGGAATTTTCCGTGATGCCGAGACGCCCATAGAGTCCGGTGTCGACGGATTTCTTTTTGCCGCCATCTTCGTAGATATAAATTCCGCGGCCTGTCTTCTTGCCGTAGTGACCACCTTCGGTGACTTTATCCATCAATGCCGGTGGCTTCATCCGTTCACCAAACGCCTGGTAGAGAATCTTCGAAACTTTTTGGCCAACATCTAAACCAATTTCGTCGAGCAAAGTTGCCGGCCCCATTGGCATTCCAAATGATTCCAAAACGGCATCGAGCTTCTTGGGCGGCACTCCTTCGGCCATCAGATAGACGGCTTCATTGAGGTACGGCGCCAAAATCCGATTCACCACAAACCCAGGCCCATCGCCGACCACAATTGGAGTTTTGCCAATGGCTTTAGAGAATTGAAAAATTGCAGCAACCGCTTCGTCGGACGTCTCTTTGCCTCGAATGATTTCAATTAGAGGCATTTTGTCGACGGGATTGAAGAAATGCATGCCGACGACACGGCCTGGATTCTTCGTCGCCCGGCCCATCTCTGTGACCGAAAGGCTCGACGTATTGGTAGCGAGCACAGTCTGCGGGCCGCAGTTCGCTTCCAGCTCCTGGAACACTTTCTTTTTCAAGTCCATGTTCTCCACCACGGCTTCCACCACGACGTCGAGATTCTTAAATCCGCCATAATGAGTGGTGCCCTGGATACGAGCCATCGCATTGTCTAATTCACTGGGCTTCATCTTGCGGCGCTTCACTTGTTTTTCAAACAAGCTATAGGCGTGGCCAAAGCCCTTGGTGATGGCATCCCAGTTAATATCTTTCAAATGCGTGTGGACGCCTTTGGCGGCAAAGAGCTGCGCAATCCCGCCACCCATTGTGCCCGCACCCAACACCGCAGCACTCTTGACTTCCTTGGTCTTGATTTCGCGATCGGTGCCGTTATCTTTCTTCACGCTCTCGTTCAGATAGTAGACGTGAATCAGGCTCTTCGACTCGGGGCTTGAGACAAGATCGGCGAAGCCCTTGGCTTCTTCCTTCAAGCCGTTATCGAGCGAACCGCCGTAAGTTTTTCGGACAACTTCGAGTGCGCGCAGTGGGGCTGGATAATTGCCCTTGGTCTTGGACATCAGCGCTTTTTTAGCCTGATCAAAGATGACCCATTTGCCACCCGGGACGGCTTCGAGCATCCGCTCGCCAATGGGCTTGGTCTTGTCGCGCTTTTCTTTTTTCTTCGCCAACTCGCCAGCCCAGGCGAGCGCTTTGTCTTCGAGAAATTCCTTGGGCACTACTTTATCGACGAGACCGAAACGTTTTGCCGTCTTGGCATCAATCGTTCGCCCACTGAGGATCAAATCCAGCGACTTCTCTAATCCCAAAAGCTTGGGCATGCGTTGCGTGCCGCCCCAACCAGGCAAAACACCCAGCATCACCTCGGGCAGGCCGATTTTGGTGCGCGGATCGTCGGTAGCCATGCGGTAATCGCAGGCCAATGCCATCTCCGTGCCGCCACCCATGCAGGCGCCGTGAATCGCCGCAATCGACGGAATCTTGAGCCGCTCCAGGAACGTAAAGATCGATTGCAGCTTTTGAATGATTTCGTCTACACCGGGCTCTGATGCCAGGCGCTGAATTTCGGCGATATCGGCTCCGGCGATAAAGATCGTGGGCTTTTTGCTAAACAGCACCAACGCTTCTATTGACGAGTCTTTGCTCACCTGCACGAGCAATTCATAGAGCCGCAGCATATTGGGAGTACTGAGCTTGTTGGCTTTTTCCTCGTGCTGATCAAACACGATAACGCCGACATTGCCCTTCTTCTCCAACCGTACCGACTTTTCGGCCGCGCTCATCGCGGTTTCGTTAAAGTTCTTGGTGAAACTAGCCGCCTCTTCGCGAAACTTTTCAGGTGTAAATTCCATGATGCCTCCTACCGCTCCAACACAAACGCAGCCCCCTGGCCGCCGCCGATGCACAAAGTTGCCAAACCACGTTTCTTACCCCGTCGCTTCATCTCCTTGAGGAGAGTTACGATGAGGCGAATACCGGTGGTCCCCACGGGGTGGCCCAGAGCAACTGCGCCGCCATTTACGTTGAGAATATCGTCTTTTAGTTCTCCCAGAGCCTGGGAACGACCAAGCTTCTCCTGGCAATACTCCTTGCTAGCGAAGGCCCGTTGGTTGGCAATAACCTGCGCCGAAAACGCCTCGTTGAGCTCAACTAGGTCCATATCCTGCAGCGACATGCCCAGAGCATCCATCACCTTGGCCGATGAAAAAATCGGGCCCATGCCCATGCGCTTAGGCTCGCAGCCCGAAAAAGCGTAGCCCGCAATCGAGCCGAGGATTTCGCGGCCCTCTGCCCTGGCCTTGGCTTCATCCATCAGAATAAGCGCTGCGGCTCCGTCGGTGACGGGGCAAGCATTACCAGCCGTAATCGTGCCGTTTTCACGATCGAAGAAGGGCCGCAATTTCGCCAAAGCCTCCATGCTCTGGCCGTCGCGAGGCCCGATGTCCTTATCCAAAAACGCACGGTACTTAGGCTCAAGAGGCATCGGTACGATCTCTTCCGCAAATCGTCCCGACTTTTGCGCTTCGACCGCGCGCTGGTGGCTGCGCAGGGCGAACATGTCTTGCTCTTGGCGAGTGATGTGAAAATCGCGCGCTAAAACTTCTGCGGTTTGTCCCATGTTCAAACCTGAAATCGGATCGGTGAGACCTTCCATGATGGCGATGACAGGCTTCAACATTGCAGGACGAAACTTCCCTAGGAGCAACATTTTATCCGCGGGAGTTTTTGCCGCATTGAGCTTGGCAAAAAACTCCGTCATGTCATCTCCGAAGATCAACGGCATCTGGCTCATGCTCTCGGTGCCGCCCACCATCATGGTCTGCGCGAGACCCGCGCCAATCTTCACGCAACCTTGTGCAACGGCTTCCATCGCCGACGCACAGTTGCGATGCACTGTGTACGCCGGCGTTTTTTCCGGTACGCCGGCTCGCAGCGCAATGACGCGCGAAATATTCGCTGCATCCGCGGGCGTGCCTGCGTTTCCGAACACAACCTCGTCGATATCTCCCTCGGCGACGTTGGCAAGCGACATCGCCTCGCGCGCCGCGACGACGCCCATATAGACCGCGCTACATTCTTTTAATTGAGTTCCGGACTTAGCAAAGGGAGTCCGAATTCCCGAGACAATGGCGACCCGATTCTTTTGGCTTTTCGCCGCCCATGGTTGCAACATCTGATGCTCCTTTAGATCGAAATCACTGAGATGCAACGTCCAGCAACGTTCGTGTTTTGCCAACGTTCTTTCCCACCCAGAGTGGACACATGATAAGAGGCTTCGCCCTTTCTTTCACTGTTTTTCGATGCGATAATTTAATCGATCGCTGCCACGTAAGTGACGAGCGAAGTAGGGAAAGTTTTAGAAGTAACTGCAGTAAACAAGTCCACGAGAGGCAGAACGAAGATGTGGCACTGTCATTACTGTCGCGCCGCCCTTACTGCAGATACTTTGCAGCGAAATCGGCTCTGTCCCAAGTGCGGAAGCGATCTGCACTGCTGCAAGAACTGCGCGCATTTTGACGAACCGCGCAACCAATGCCTTGAGCCCGAAGGCCCTTGGGTCCGCGATCGAGCGGTCCAGAATAGCTGCCCATTTTTTGAGATGCGGGTCACAGCCGACTCCGGCAAGTCGGATGCTCAGAAAAACGAAGCGGCCGCCGAAGCTGAAAAGGCCAAAGAAGCCTTCCGAGCACTTTTCCGTTCGGCTTAGGCCCAAATCCCCTCCCGTCTACCCTTACCCATGGCCCTCCTCTACCTAACTAGCCCATTTCTTGACTTTTTCTTGGGTGCTTAGTACCGATCGTCATTCATTATGGCGACAAAGAAAAAGAAAACTGTGGCTAGCAAATCAACCAAAACCGGACTGAAGGCCCGTAAAGGCGCCAGCAGCAAAGCTTCGGCTAAAAAGAAGAAGGCCGAAGGCGTAGAAGTGGCTGCTAAAGCCCCGAAACGCGCAGCGGGCACTCCTCGCCGTCCGATGATGGAGAAAACGTACTTCGCAAGGACCGAAGACAACGCTGAAAAGTGGCGTCTCGTCGATGCTTCCGGAGCGACTCTGGGGCGATTGAGCACGTACATTGCCACGGCTCTGATGGGCAAAGACAAGCCCACCTACACCCGGCACGCTGACACGGGCGACCATGTTGTCGTGATCAACGCCGAAAAGATTGTTCTGACGGGTAACAAAGAGACCCAAAAGAAGTACTATCGTCACTCGAATTACCCAGGCGGTTTGCGGGAAGATACTGCGGAACAAGTCCGTAGCACCCACCCAGAGCGTCTGATTCAACTCGCGGTTTATCGCATGTTGCCTCGTGGCCACATGGGACGCCGCTGGTTCAAAAAACTACGAGTTTTCGCAGGCTCCGCGCATCCGCACACTTCTCAGAAGCCGGAAGCAGTGAAGCTCCCCGAATCCTTTTTTAACAATAGAGAAAGCGCTTAATACACATGGCAAAGAGCGATTTGATTCAAGCAACTGGCCGTCGCAAGACCGCAATCGCGCGGGTTTGGTTGACCCCAACAGGCGAAGGCAAAATCGAAGTGAATGCACGTGGCATGGAAGAATACTTTCCTCGCGATGTTTTGCGAGCAAAAGTGCTCCGCCCGCTGCTTCTGACCGATAAGCTGCGCACCTGCAACGTAAACTGCTTAATTAACGGTGGTGGTATCGCCGCTCAAGCCGGAGCCTTAGCGCACGGAGTGAGCCGAGCCCTCTTAAAGCTCGATGATACGCTCCGCCCAGTCTTGAAAAAAGACGGTCTACTGACCCGCGATCCTCGCCAGAAGGAACGTAAGAAGTACGGTCAAAAAGGCGCTCGCAAGCGCTTCCAATTCTCCAAACGGTAGAATTTATATTTTCGAAAAGGCCCCGGTTGCGGAAGCAATCGGGGTTTTTTATTGCCCAGTCGTTGCGAGTGGAGTGGGGAGATCCCAGGCCTGGACCCGCGGGGCCTTGCTCGTGCCGGCTGGCTCCACCTCGGACTCATGCCCCGATCGGGACGCCTGGGGGCTTTCGATTTCTACTTGTTGGCCTCGCGCTCGGGTCGCGGAAGCAGTCCCCATTTTCTATTTCTACGGTGCCCGCTTTACGCCCGTTCGGGGCATGAGTCCGAGGTGGAACCAGGCGGTACCAGCTAGACCCGTAGGGCCAGGTTCGAGGTCGCCCCCGTCCGCTTGCAGCGACCTTGCTGAATCTCGCTTGGTTTTGCAGCTGGGTCTTCGAGTTTTCAGTCTGCCGTTTTTCGCATACCCATCTTCGCCAGCGGGACTCCGCGCTGGGTCGTGACCTTCCATTTTGGCGTCGGGAAGATTAGCCCGTTCAAAAATCATGGGGGTAAAAATGGTTAAGGTTCTTTCGTTGGGTTTATTGGCTCTGTGCTGGGGAGCGCAGGCTGCGGTGGTGGATGAAGATCATTTTGCGACGATTCCGTTGGATTCGGTGGTGCAGATGAAGGCAGTGAATTTTAAGCCGCGGGTGACGAGTGTTGCTGTTGGTACCGTGGGGGATGATGCGGATAAGGACGGCGTGGCGGATGCTTTGGATTGGTGTGAAAAGACACCGGCGGGGGCGGAAGTTTGGACCGCGGAGAAAGTAAAAGAAAAGGCCCAAGAGGAGACGCTCGTGGGTTGCGCCGGAGTTGCCGAGGAAAATTGGCTCAAGAAGACTTCTAAGGTTCCCAAAGGTCGGTACGTCACTTGTTATCTGACTGCGCTCCCTTCTCTGAAGGACCGCAATTTAGCAGCCGATATGAAATTAACTGTGATTGATCCGGAGAGTGCGTCTGTTTCGGATAAAGAGCGCACTAAAATTGCTCGGCACCAAACCAGTTGGTATCCGGATCCCGATTTCAGCCCTTCGGTGTTGCTGGAAACTCCAGGTGGCAATCACTTTGGATTCTATTGCTCGGCAAATATTCAGTCGCTTTCGAAAAATGAAAAAGGCACTGGATACAGCATTTCGTACACCGGCGACTACGCTAGCTCTGCACGCGTTAGTGACGTGAAGAAAATCGTCACGTTGACGATCGCTGCGCCAGTGGAAATTTCGCTCGCTGATTAATCATTGCAACCGTTGCGAGTTTCGCTTGCAACGGTTGCTACTCAAGCCTCTCCACGCTTCAGCGTGCCAACCTCCTGGAACCCTGAATTTTTTTCATACCTTTCATTGTCAGCCCGTTCTCGCGCTGTTAACAAAAGTCCCTAACCCCAACTAAGGAGACATCAATGAAGTTTCAACTTTCTCTTGGACTAGCGACTCTCGCTTTCCTCGTGGGAACAAACTCTTTCGCAGAAGGACAGCAACCCGAGTTACTCCCGATCCCGGAGCCAACGCTCGCCCCGGAACTCCAAACCGTTCCACAGCCAGTTGCCCCCATCACGCCCGTGGCACCTGGGACACCAATTGTTCCCGCGGCTCCAGCACTCCAATCGATTCTCAAACCAGTGCCCGAACCTGTCGCTAAAACAGTTGCCTGCAAGACCGCAAAAGTTGCAGACGTCTACACGGTGTTGGAACTCAACGACCAGTGCGGCAATCGCTTGAAGGACAATGGCTTGCTCGGAATTCGCAATCGCCGCAACGCTTGCGCCACTGAATCCGTATTGGCCAAAGTTTTTGCAGCTCCTTGCACTTGCGAAGACTGCCATGCCGTCCAGAAAGTCGCGCAAATCCGCTGCGATCGCGGCGAGTGCCAGTGCTACAACGACGACTACATCAAAGCGCTCATCTTCGACTTGGGCAGCTACTCTCGCAAAGTCCGCAAAGTTGCAGAGCGCACGCTGAAAGGCTGCAAACTGCGCGTCATCGACGATCGCGCCTGCGTGACGGAAGAAGTTCCATCCGTAGTCCTCTACTAATTCGTTTCACCACAACGAATCATTTTTTCCTAAAGCCTCGGGCCCAAAAGCCCGGGGCTTTTTTAAGCTTATAGGAAGCTGTAAGTGATTTTGGTGGCGCCGCCGATGGAATCGAGGATAACGCCGGCTTCGTAGGCGGCATTAGTGGAGTTTTGGTATTGAAGCGTGCCTTCTACATCAAGCTCCCACCAGCGCTTCTTGAGCGTAACGCTCGCGCCGAATCGGGATTCGGGAGCTAAAGTCGGTTGGTCCGTGAAGAGTTCGCGGCCGCGGTTTTCGTAGCTGCCGCCAAATTCAAGGCGCCAGTTTTGGAAAATCAGAAACTCTAAATCCGCGTACAAGCCTCGCGCCGAGGGGCCAAGCGGGTGTCCCAGGGGCGTGTTTTCATACGACAGACCGCCCGGGAAAGCGCCTGCTGGTAAGGCGTTATCCCCGTTTGCACGAACTCAAAGCGCAGCTGCGCGCTGCCAATGCGCGGGAACCACAGGCCCACGAGATAGCTGAAATCGTCGATAGAATGCAGATCACTGAACAGAGTTTGCGCGTAAATTTTCGCGGTTCGCTTGGGCAGCCAGAAACCGATATGAGTGGCCATCGCTCGGGAGCGCAACGTCTGCAGCCGCGAGCCGTTGGTGTAAGCGGCCATGGCGAAGAAATCTCCCACCGACGGCTTAGATCGGAAGAGC
>JALHPX010000038.1:10304-12936 GCA_022842225.1 bacterium | reverse complement strand
ACGTGCGAGCCACCAAAAAAATCCTTCTGCCTCAATTCCTGAAATGAAAATTGCGCCGACATAAAAAGCATATACGTCGATAAAAGACGCGGGGCAATATCATTTCTCTTAAATCAGGGGAGCGTAAAACCAATTCTATCGACGATAAAAAATACTTTCGGGGCCGGCCTCCTGAGTGGGCGGTGGCCCCCTTAGCAAGCTTCTACCAACGCGAGTCATACTTTATTTCCCCTACCAACCCATCCGGAACCAATCACTGCTTCGTCCGTAAAGCACAAGCTATCACCCCAAACCAAAAGCTCTCACCACAAGATCCTCCGCAGTTAACCAAGTTTAGAAACCGGTGAGTCTTCGAAGTTAGCTAAGAAACCCCCGCCACCCCTGCTCACCGGGCTAAGGCCGCCCGGTGGCGGGGTGAGGCTTCTACAATGCTTTTACAAAAGGCGACGGATCCGCGACCCGAGCCTTCACAGCCGCCAGGGTAATTTCGCGTAATGATTCGAGGGTGCATCGAGTCATCCCCCTGACTCACGGCGATAAACCCCACCTCTCCCCACGCCGATAAGCACATTACGAGTGTGCCATGCCTGCGGCGACTAACAACCTGGCCTTCCTGCGCGCGGATGCGACGGATTCCGATTTGGAGTCTCGTTGGCGAAGTGCCGTGGAGTATTATCGAGGACGAAAATCCGTTCTCTTTATCAGCTATTGCCCATTTTGGGAGAAGTACGGTTTCGTCCAGCAGTGTCTTGCATACTCACTTGCTGAAGCTGGCGTGAAAGTGACCTGGCTCGACGGGGCTGGCTGGCGCCGACATCGCCCCACCGTTCCCAAGCAGCATCCCAATCTTACTGTGAAGCAGATTAAATCACTTCCCGGCCGCCGCTTGCCCTGGGTGGATTGGTTGGATGTGAAATCGAGCAAGCGCCAGATAGCCAAAGAGATTCAATCCTTGCCGGGCAAACCCGTGATTTGGATCCAGGCCGGAATCGACGAGAGGCTCGTGGCCGGTTTGCCTTACGTCGACGTGTTCTCCGTTTTTGATGATCCCTATCGCCACTCACCCGTGGGAGATCTGTGCCGCAAAGCCCGCACCATCATTTGCCAGAATCCGCGCGCACTCGAGTGCCTGACACAATTCCAAGGCGATAAAGCGCATCTGGTGCTGCCGCCGATGGATATGTCCAAAGGCGTTTACGACGAGTCGCAGACATTCGAATTACCAAAAGGTTTCCCAGAAAAAGTAATGGGTTATATCGGCTCGTTCTCGACAGATGGGTTTGATCTCTACTTGTTTGAAGATTTCGTCCGCAACTTCCCAGACTACGGTTTTCTTTTGATGGGCCGCACCGACGGAGCAGGGCTTGCCGCTATGGAACGCTTCAAGCGTTATCCTAATTTTGTCTACACGCCCTGGGTGGATCGCTCGAAGTTAGCGGCGGTTTGGAGCAAGCTCGCTGTCACGCTGCTTTTCTATCGTCCCAATCGCACCCAAGACGGCGCGTTCCCCGTCAAAGTTTTAGAGTCGTTAAGATTTGGCGTACCGTGCATCGCGACGGCCGTGCCCAAGACGGAAGGATTAGAAGGGGTTTTCCCCCGCAGCTCAATTGTGCACACCCTGCGCGAGTCGCTCCAGCAAGCGCTCAATATTACGCCTGAGCAGTGCCGCCATTTGTATAAGAAGTTTGCTGCCGAGATGGACCCCAGGCACCACCTTAGCCACGCGGCTGAACGTCTGGCCGAAGATGACCTCCGCGCCGGTGAAACAACGGAACTTAAACGCTCCACTGTTCTGCGCTGACCCTCAGCGCTAAGCTATGGCTCAAGATAAGTTTTCAAATCGCTCACGACGTTCTGTCTGAGCATTTTTCCTTCGTCACTCAACTGACCGCTCACCGCAAATTGTATTTTTTCGGCCGCGCGAATTTTTGCGTCTAGCATGAGAAACCGCTTGAGAGTGGGCAGCGAAATACGTTTGCCTGGCTGATTCCGCTGGTAGAGCTCAATCAGCTGTCTGGAGAATTGCTCGTCGGGATGCTCCAGAGCAGAAAAAATTTCCTCATACCCCGTAGCCGCCTTCTTTAGTGGGCTTATCAGCTCGCCGGATTTACCGACTGCCTCAGCCGACCAGATGGCCTGGTATTCCAGCAAAAGTGCATGGTTGGCGTCCAAGATAAATGTTCTAGTTTGTTCATCGAGGTTTAAGAAATCGGTCGGGTACACGCCCACCAGGTTTGCCAGCGGTTGCTGTGATGGGTCGACATGGATATCGGGTCGAGTGAGCTTGCTATCTAGATTATCGTAAAATCCCTCTAACAACGTTTGCAGTTGCAGCACTTGTTTCCTGGCTTCCGGCATCGGCATGCCGTTTTCGATAGCGAGGCGAATAGCTTCAAACCGGTAGTCATACTTGATGAGGTGGTCGATCTCCTCTGTGTTGTTTTCGTCGCTGGCTGCAGATTCCAATTTCGCTTCTTCCGCCTTCGTGAGTCGTTTCTTCAGCGCGGCAAAGCCAGCGCTGTAGAGAATCAAATCCGTGACGAGTGTAGTGTGCTGTCTACCGATTCGGGGAAACTTGGAAGTGACAAAGCCATAGGGAGTATTTACTGCAAGGTTATAAGTCATATCCAAA
>JALHPX010000038.1:0-10294 GCA_022842225.1 bacterium | reverse complement strand
TCCAAAAGTTGAAGCAGCCGAATGGGGAGTTTAACCGCTTCTCTGACTACCGTAGCGGGAACGGATCGATAGTGGGGAGTTCCCGAGGAGCGAAAATAATCGGTGATCGTCTTGCGATCTTTTTCAGTGGCAGGCCGTGTGAAAATTCGCAGTCCGCGCGTCTCTCTGATCTCGCTGGCAAGTTGACCGAGATATCCAACGCAAAGAGCTACCCGTCCCGGCGCTCGTTCCGCCGCCGCCTCCACATCCGCGAAAGCGGTCGCGTGGCCAAGCACTATCCACGTGATGCAGATAAAGTGGGCTGCAACGCGGCGAGAGTTTTTACTTAAGCGCCTCAAAGAACTCCTCAGTCTTCATCTGACGTCGTTCTCGATCCGTGTTGTATCCGCGCTGCATGAGATAGTTCTTCATTCGAGAGACGGCTTCCGCGGGAGCGACCTTATTTAGAATGCGCCACTGAGGATCGACATCCAGCGCCCATACTTGGTAGGTGCTCTTTGCGGCATCATAGGCCAAGACAGTTCCGGCACCCCATCGCAACAAGTTGCCCGAGAGACGAAGCGCCTGCTGTGGCAAACTGCGAGTAGTTGCTCTTTGCAATGCACTCGAGAGTTCCGCTGTGGAACCTGCACGATTGCCAATAGCTGTCTGCAGCTCCTGCAATTTCCTAGAAGTCGCGGCAATATCGTCGATATGCTTTTGTAGTAGTTGCGCGCGTGTAATCCTGCCACCGGGCCCGGTAACGCTGCTTCGCAAAGCTTCCAGCGCTTTGGTTTTTTCCGCCAACTCCTGTGCCGTGCTTCTCAAACGGTCTGTCTGCAGGAGAATCTCTTGCTGTTGTCTGTAAATTTGAGACGCCGACTTGTTAATGCTAGGCCAATTCACACCTGGCTGTGAAAATGTAGGAGCGATCAATCTCTTTGCCGCATAAAGTTCCGCGGCGGAAAGAGCGGTATGGCCCAATTTTCCTACCATACCTGGCTGCGCTCCTCCCCGCTCTTTGGCGTGGAGATCGGCTAACGCACCGTCTACTTCCTCAGGTCCAAGGAGGAGATTCAATATAGCGGGCCAAAACGCCTGGTGATTCGGAAAGTTTTTCGACAAGTAAGTAGGCGTTCCTTTGCCTTCGCTCGAATGAATGTCCTCTGCGATTTTGGCCAAGTCCTCGTCGGTAACGTAGAGGACTTCGCTAATTTCGCCCTGATCGTTTCGCTTCATGATCAAGAAGCCATTCTCAAATCGGGTCCAGAGGAAGCCAGCTCTTTCGTGCAAATTATCCGACGAGATAGTGATCAAATTTCCATTGTTTAGGAAGAAAGTGAATCCGCCGTTCGATGGCTCCACCTTGGTGATGATGGTGCCGTTGTTGATAAACTGGCTCACAGGAGTTCCGCCACCTCCGCCGCCGCCTAAATTAATAATCACGCCTTCATTGCGAACCTTAATTCCCGGTCCACTGGAGCGCGAAGAGGAGCCGCCAGAGCCACCACCACCCGTGACGTGGACGCCCGTCATGACCCATTCTCCAGTAGCGTTGTCATAGTACATGCCGGAGCTGGCGCTGGACTTCATTAGCTCTGACCACTGGTCTTTACCAAAGCGCTTTAAGTAGGCCTGGCGAAATTCCTCGAGTTTGTCTCGTTGCAACCGGCGGAAAGCTTCCAGAGCGCTGGACTCAGTTTTACCTACGGATTCTCTGAGCGCCGAAATTTCCTTGGCCAGTGCTTCTTGTTTGGTTTTAAGAGGAGCAATTCGTTGCTCCGTTTGTGAAGATTCTTTTTCGATCCAGTTTCGGACGTTTTCTGGCAGGGCAGCGTATTCGTTTGGATTTTTCGTTTTTAATTCTGCAGTCGCTAACTTGATACCGCTAGAAGCGTCTTCCATTTCCTTCACTAATTGAGCTGCAGCGCGGTTTTCTCTTTCAATCGATTCCATATCTGAGGTGAGATTGCGATAGTCTCTTAGGTAGTTGATGATTCCATCATTATGGACTTCGCGAATATCTCTAACTGCTTTCATGTAATCAGCGAGAGCTTCACCAACTGTTTTTTGTTCCAGCTTGGCGATTGATTCCTTTAGCTCGCCTTCTAAGCCTTCGAGATTTTTGCGAAGCGCACTGGCTTGTCGCTCTACCGAGGCCTTAATACCTTGCGTTTTACGGAGCACCGGCTCAAGGGTTCCCTCCGCGCTATTTAATCTCGTTTGAGCGCCGAACATTTTGGCCACCTGCTGCTTGAGCCCGCGGCTAAGAATTCCCTGGGTGAGAGCTTGTATGCGCTTGTCAAAATCCCCAAAATTTCCGAGAGACTCCGCGCTGCCTTTTCGAACAATCGGAGCGTCTTTCATTTTCTCGGTCATCTCTTTAATCGTGTTGGTGATGGCCGGATTGTTCGTGCCCACTTCCAAAAAATGAAAATTTACATCGGCCGTAGATGAAGAGTTGAACAAGGAGCGCAATTGGCGTTCAAAGTCGACATGATCACTGATCTGGCCGTCAGTGAAGGCAAAAACAACTGCGTGATCCAAATTGGGGAGGGCTCGATTTACGTAGTCCACCGAGCGGGCCATAGTGGTTCCACCATCTGCAGAAATTCGCTCGACGTAATTTTTCAATTCTGCGGAATCTACTTTGCCAGTAGTTGACGCGGCGTTAATGGGAACAAAGTGCACTTTATCTAGAGCAATAATGTGCTGGTTTTTTTTCAGTGATTCGAGCAGAGCAAGAACTGATTTCCTCGCTTGGTCGATGCGCTCTCCTTCCATGCTGGAGGAGTCATCAAAAAGAATGAAGAGTTCGGAGCCCTTTATCGCTACCCCGTATGGGTATGCGTTCTGGCCTTCGCCGTAAGAAAAGCTGGGAAAAAGAAAAACCGCAAAGGACAAAAAAGAGATTATAGCTCGCATCATCGTACTCCAAAAACTGCTCGCCCCTCCGTCTTTGACGGAACGGTTCGCTCACAGGAATGCAACGTGTGTGCCTGAGAAAAGAGTGCGGTGTGTGATTGCACACTTAGTGTCTACGGGGATGCGTACGCAAATAGTCACACTAGCGTCGCGACCTTAGGCAATTCATGCAGAGTACAAAGTACAATCGGGGCGGCTAGCGCGTGGCTCTGTACGAGGCCACTCTCTCGCCAAGGCGCTTTTGCAGAGCCTCGATATCGTCCAGAATAGCGATACCTGCTGGGAACACCAGCGTGCTCAATACCGAACCAAAGAGCAGCCCCCAACCCAGCGCCAAGGCAATAGGAACCACAAAGGGATCCGTGCCGCCGATTCCATAAGCCGTTGGCATCAGCCCCACCACCGTCGTCAGAGTGGTTAACAGGATCGGTCGCAGGCGCTTGTGAGCGGCGTCCAGAATGCTCTGAAGTTTATCCGTCCCTTCGCTCCGTGCCTGATTGACGAAATCCACTAGGATGATCGCATTATTCACGATCACTCCAGCCAACGCGACAATCCCCATCATCCCCATAAAACTCAAAGGCCGGCCATGCACGAAGAAAGCAAAAATCACCGACGTAATTCCAAGTGGGATTGTGGTGACGACCAATAGGGGTTGAAGCAAGTTGCCAAAGGTAAAAACCAGAATCAGAAAAATAGCCAGAAACGCGATGCCAAAGGCTCTGCCCAGGGAAGCCATGCTCTCGGACGTGTCTTGATCCTCTCCCCCAAAGGCAACTTGGACTTTGGGAAAACCTTTACTGAGTTCGGGAAGTAGTTGCTTTAGCTTGGAGTTAACGGCCAGCGCGGAAGTTGTGTTTACGTCCACTCCTGCGGTCACTTTTACCTCGCGTCTATTCATCTCGTGCTCATACACCGATAGATTTTGACCACGCTCAATCTTGGCAACACTCATCAACGGAATAAGCTGTCCTTGTGGATTTGGAATCTTTAGCTCGCGCAGTGTGGATTCCTGCTCCCGCGCCGACCGCGGAAGAGAAACTCGCACTTGAACCTCTTCGTCGAGCTCGCGGATGGAAGTGGCTTCAATTCCCTCAAAGGCAGCTCTAACCGAAATGCCAATGGACGCTACCGAAAGGCCCGCCGCCGCCGCTTCAGCTCCATTCACTTTCACCACCAGCTCTTGTTTGCCCAGTAGGTACGAATCCTGAATATCGGTAACGCCGGCGATCGTCGCCAAGGTTTCCTTGAGAATTTTTACTGCGGGTAAAATATCGACGTATTCTTCAGAGCGAACGCTCAGGCTAATGGGTTTTCCGACAGGAGGCCCTTGATTGAGTTGTTCAAAAGTAACCCGGGGGAGGTTGAAGGTATACGGAGATTTGTCCAAACTCCGTGCCTCGTCGGGTTGCCGCATCGTTGGGATCGTTTTGTTGGATGCCGACGTTTGTAACGTAGTCCTTTAGAATTTCTTTAGGTAGTTGGGCGACTATTTTTTCCAGAGGTACGACGTACTTATTCATCTGTTCCAAGCTAGTCCCGCTTGGCGCCTCAAAGCGAATGAAGAAGTTTTCAGCTCCGTCCGCGGGAAAAAGCACAAATTGCATCCCGAATTTAGCTAGAGCTAAAGAGCTGATGAAAACAACGATGGCTCCCGCGGCAGTCAAATAGCGATGGATGACCATTGTTTTCATTGTGCGAGTGTATATAGGTAGTAGCCGCTGTTCCCAAAACTTTGACAGTTTGGTGAGCGCTGTATTTGCCGGTTTGTCTCTATCGCGCGGCTGCTCTTTTTTTACCTTTACCCAAGACGCGATGTGGGCCGGCAAAATAAAGAAGGCCTCTCCCAAGCTAAAGAGCAGCGCGAAAATCACGCCCAGCGGAATTTCCCTGACGAACTTTCCGAAAATGCCGCTCATAAACATGAGCGGAAGAAACGCAACAATCGTTGTAAGCACGGAAGCGCTAACCGCCGGCCAGATTTGCTGCGTGCCTTCGATTGCAGCGGTCTTCGGATCTTTCCCTTCTTCCATTAGCCGGACGGCATTATCGGTAACTACAATTGCATCGTCCACGAGCATGCCCGAGACGATAATCAATCCAATAAGGGAAATCAGATTCAGGCTATAACCCTGATTGTAAAAAACGATCATCGTAGCGAGAAATGAAAAGGGAATTCCGAGCGCCACGATGAAAGCAATGCTAAAACGCATCGTGAACCCTAAAATCAGTAGCACGAGAAAAAGACCTAGCATCAGATTTCCCGAGAGCACTCCAAGGCGGCGGCGAATATAGCTAGAGAAGTCATTCACGTACGCCACGCTCAGCCCCGTGCCCATTTTCGGAAGGTGCTCTTCGACTAGCTTCTTCACGGAGTCTACGACCGTGATAGCGTCTGCTTTTGCCTTCTTAAGAACCGTAAGGCCTTGTGAAGGCACGCCATTAGTGCGGTTGTTCACCGCAGTACGCTCTAAGGCGTAGAGAACGTTTGCCACATCCCCAACACGTATCGAGCGAGCGGTCTCATTTGCTCGGATGACCGTGTTTTTGACTTCCTCTAAAGATTTAAACTCTCCCACCGTGCGTACGATTCTTTCGCCACCGCCGGGGTTTGCTTCACTTATTTCTATAACGCCCGCCGAGATGGTTTGGTTTTGGCCGCTGAGGGATCGGATTAAGTCGTCGAGTGACAGGCGATACTTCTGCAGCTTAGCCGGATCGGCTTCTACGTGCACTTCTTTGTCACGGAGGTTGGTATGTACGATGCGAGCAACTCCCGGCACTGCTTCAATCTTTTTTTCGAGTTCGCGGGAAATCTTTCGCAATTCCAGGTCGCTAACGTCTCCCCCCAGCGAAACCTGAATAATCGGGGTTTGCGTGCTCTTAATGGAGACAACCAAGGGGTCTTGCGCTGCTTCTGGCAAGCTGGCGCGATCGACGACGTCTTGAATGTCCTGTTTGCCTTTTACTTCGTCGGTTTGGTCGGGGTCGAGTTGGCAAACGATAATACTGCGACCCTCTACCGATTTAGAAGTCAGCTTCTTTCTGCCGTCTACTTCTTGAAGATCTTGCTCAATAGGATTGGTTACCAGCTTTTCGACTTCCTCCGCGGAGGAACCGGGCACGATAGTGGTGATGGTAACCACGTCAAATGTGACGTTGGGAAATACCTCTCGTTGAATCAAGGCCATACTGACAAGGCCAACCACCAGGACGAAAACAGAGAGCAGATCTACAAAGATTTTTTTTTCGACAAAAAACGCGATAAGCCTATTCACTCTCTGGCCTCCAATTGATTGAGGTATTCCTGCACTCGACCAGATAGACGCAGCACTTTCCAGGCGGCCAGTCGAAGTTGGGCTTCTGTGCTGTTCAGAAATTGTTCTGCCTGCGTGGCGTCGGCTCCGGCTTGGATCACTTGCAGAGTTCCGGTTCGCCCCAGCTGAAATCTTTCTTCCTCCAGCTTTTCTCTCCGCTGCTGATCGCCGACGGTTCGCGACAACCAATCACGGCTACGCTGAAGGCGGTGCAGTTCCAGGCAACCGTTTGTCCAGTCCATTTTGAGCGAATCTTTGGCTACCGACAGCTGCGCACTTGCTCGAGCCTCGTTGGCTCGGGCTTCAGCCAGCTGCGCCTTTTCCGCGTAGAAACCCAGCGGCATTTTGAAAATGACGGAGGCGCTATAGCGAGGGAACTGAAGTCGAATAAAATCGTCGACAGTTTGGCTGGAATTCGCTTCAACATTGTTTGCTGCAAAGCCGAGATTCAAATCGAGTGAGGGATTGAATTCGCTAGATGCTTTTTCGGTTTGAAGTTTGGCTGCTTCGTGAGCGGCGTGCGCCTTTAGCACATTTGCCGCCTCGTCCGGGGCCGTGCTGATCCGGGTTCCCGGTCCACACTTTTGCAGCGCTTCCTCTACCGGAGAGTCGAGCTTCATGGGTACTTCGGCAGGATCGAGTTGGAGTAGTTCGGCGGGCAATTTAAGAGTGGTAATGATATTCCGCCAGAGATCCCCGAGATTCTGTTGGTCTTGTTCAAGGGCGATGGCGGCACTGGTTTTAGAGCTACTTACCTGCAAACGGTCGGATTCCTCAGATGTGCCCCGACGCAGCTTGATCTGGATGGTTTTGAGTAACCGCTCTTGAAGCGCTAAATTTTTCCTCGAGGCGCGTTCTTTTGCTTGAGCGAGCCACGCCTGATAGTAGATCTGCGCAAATTGGAAAAACCAGTTTTCACGTTCCTCCTGATAGGCCGCCAGGCTTGAACGAGAGGCCTGTTCGGCGGCATTCACTGCGGCGCGAGTCGCTGTTCCAAAAGCATCTTTCCACAGGCTTTGGCTGATATTTACTTGTCCGCGCGTCTCGGCAAAAGGCGCGATGTTGAGAGTTTGAAAGGATAATTGTGTGAGTCCGTGAGAGAGGTCGAACGAAACGGCAGTACCAGTCCGAAAGAGAGTCGAGACTCCCAAAGAAAATTTCTTCGCTTGGGTGCGGAAGGGCTGAAACGGGTTAGATGGCCTCAATTGATCGTCGATAAAATCAAACTGAGCATTGACCCGATTCGAAAGAGCTGCCCTGGCCCGAAGGGCAGGTGAGCTAGTTGCCTGCAACTGTGCTCGGACACTTTGGTAGCTATCAGAACTTTTAATTGCCAAAGCAAAAACGAAGTCGGGCGTCAGCGCTTTTTCTGGCAATAAATTCAAGTAAGCCTGCAGCTGCGGTGAAGTAGCGGCCGTGGCTTGCGATGTGGCGATTAGAAGGAGGACTAGGAGAGTGGAAGTCTTTTTCATTTGTAGAGTTTACGAAAGGTTAGCCTCCCCGGGCTTTAGCCTAAAGAGAAAAAAACGCCAACCGTCTTTTGTGTTAGCGCATCGCGGTAACTATTTGGGTTGATTTTGCCGAACAGCATCCTAGGGGAGTGGGCATTGCGTACGGCCTTTCAATTGGGGATGGTAGGTCTTCTTCTAGTAGCAGGTCTGCGCGCGGAGGCAGCGCCTTTTCGCGGCAAAGCAGACGGCGCGACGCTGTACCAGATATTGGGCGTGGCCAAGACCGCTTCTTCGGAGCGCATTGACGAAGCGTATGCGGCTGGCCTGGCGAAGTTAGATCCGAGTCAGAATCCGCAAGCCTCGTCGCTCGATGCAGATGGAAGTTGGCTGAAGAATTTAATCAGTAGCTACGAAATTGTTTCCTCGGTTCAAAAGCGCGCGATATACGACGGGTTTCTTGAGGAACATACTGCGAAGCCAGGATATGGGGCCCAGCACATCCAGTTGCTGGAACGATCGTTACGATTGGCGAAACGGCAACGCGGTGAACAAGCACGTCTTACTGCGGCCGATTTGCAGGCAACAGTTCCAAGATTTACCTTTGTCGAGCCCGAGCGACGCCGAACACGTTCGGGCCCTCCACCGTTCCAGGGCAAGCCCGGCGGCGCCACTCTTTATTCCATCTTGGGAATATCAGCTACGGCTGACGCAGAAAGAATCGAGCAAGGATATGAAGTTGCCTTGGGAAAGCTGGATCCCACCCGCAATCCAAACGCGAGAGAGAATGATCCAGACGGAAGCCATTTGAAAAATGTGAAGCGCGCTTATGCCGTTCTATCTAAGCCGCAAAGACGGATGCCCTACGATAATTTCCTGCTGGAGCAAACAACGGGTCCTGGCTCAGGGTTGCAGCATTTGGACTGGGTGGAAAATGGAGTGCGTATAGCGAGAAGAAGCCGAGGGTCTAGAGCCCGGCTAACCGCTTTAGACATCAACGCCGCCAAGGAAAAATCGAAACAAAAGAAAAAAGCGAGAGCGCAGCCTAAAGTCAAAGTGGCGTCCGATCCAGCTGTTCCGGCGACGGAGCCAGCCCTGGAAATGCCCAAAGCAGAGGAACCACCCGTTTCCGCTTCGGCGAGCAAAGACACTTTGGGAGTGCGGTGCCAACTAGGTTACAAAGAACTCGGAGTAGCAGTTGCTGCGGGAGTAGGTGCGGGAGCTGCTGGCCAAACTGTCATTCAAAAGATGATGCCATCCGCCCCGTCTGAAACCACCCGATCGGTGGAAGTTCCCGACCCAAATGATCTTGAATAGGTCTCTGCTTACATGGCGCGAAAATAATCAACGCAAGTGATAAGCCGTCCCATTTCGCCGTCCCAGTTGGCAAGTTTGGGATAAAAGGGAAGAGCGTGTTGGCGGGCAAAGTTTTTTGCTTCTCGCAATTGCTCCTGCGCTGCTCTTTTATCGGCTTCGTGCCGACGACGGGCCCTGCGATCCCTGGCTGCAGTGCCATACTGCAAAGCCATCATAGTAAATAGCGCGCCTGCCGCACCCAACACGGCAACAGTCGGTTCGCCGGCTTGAGGAAGCACCGTCATCGCGGTGCCCGCAATCAACAAATTTCCGAGAGTTGCCCACCCATTCCAATTCTTGGGCGGGGGTCTTTGGGATTCGATTGTGCAGCGGTGTACTTCGGCTAGGTTTACGAGTTGGCTCCATGCCTCGGTTTCCTGGCCCGTCGGAATGGCCTGTCGCCACTTGGCGAGTGTTTTCGGAGACGCTCTGGCCAAAACGGCGGCGGTAACATAGGGCGAAAGTTGGGAGAGTCGTTCTTGCGGCGCGGAATCGATTTTAGATTCAAACCCGGCAACCGAATCCACCACCGCATTGGCTTGTCCGACTAATTGGTCGTTAGGGATGCTTCCCTCTAATTTTGAGATCTGCTCGAGATCTGCTAACCAGTCGCCAGAATTGGGAACGGAAACACCTGGCGAGACGGCATAAGGATTGTCGTTGTCGCCCGCGAAGCAGGGCAACACTAGCAAACTCAGAAAAAATATAGCCAATATTCGCATTTAGATAACGTCTCTATCCATTACTGTCTTTCGGCCATCCGACCGAGCGTTCTCCATGGCCGATTCACAAAGACCTCGCAGCTTTTCGCTCAGAGCCTCGTAGAGCGAAGCGCTGACGTTCATACCAGATTTGTCGTTAATGTATTTCCGAATTTTAGAAGCCACGACCAAGATATCGTCGTCGCTCTCCGAAGCAGCCGCCTTGCCCGGAGCTCCCGGTACCACGCGGCGTTTCCCTTCCGCTGGTTTTTCTGGCTCTGCCGTTAAAGGGGCCTTCTTCTCAATCGCCCCAGCACTATCGCCGCGGTGGCGCTCCACCGGCACATGTGCGTCCCAACAGGCGACGCTGCAGAACACGTACTGTGTGGACCTGGAATTACAGGTCGAAACCGAGCAAACGTAATACGTTTGTCCCGTCAGGATCTCTTTTTTGCAGGTACTGCATTTTCTCCAAACTGGCACGATAGCTTCCTTTTTAAAGTAACTTTACTGGGATAGTGTAACGCCGCTAGTAGGGAACGGCCAATGCGGAACGAATCAAAAAATC
>JALHPX010000037.1:8911-12962 GCA_022842225.1 bacterium | reverse complement strand
GGCTCAAAAATTTCTTTCAGCTTCTCTTTGGGAACGCCCTCGCCGTCGTCCGTAATCGAGTAAATCACACAGCCCTTTTCGGCCCGGCATTTTACCTCAATGCGCGGCTTCTTCGACTCAGGAGCAAACTTAATGGAGTTCTCTAACACCGCAGTAATCAATTGCTCGAGCAATTCAGAATTTCCCCATGCAGGCGCCAAGGGCGACGTCTGGATCTCCGCCTGGCGATCGGCAATCATGGGTTTGAGCTTGAGCAGGCTGCAGCGAAGCGCCTCATCCATCGAGACCAATTCCTGTTTATGCTCTTGAAACTCGATGGAGAATAGCTTCAACAGGGCCTCGGTTTGCTTACGCAAGCGCGTGGCTCCGTCGACGACATACTGCAGGTACTCCTTGCCCGGTTCGTCGAGCATCGCAAGTTTTTCTGCCTTGAGCAATGCCGCGTAGGTACAGACCATTCGCAACGGCTCCTTTACGTCGTGCGAAGCATTCCGAAAAACCTTATGCCAGTGGTTCTTCTGGTTATCTGCATCTGCCGCCAGTAAATCGCGGTCCGACTTAAGACGTTCCATAGGGTCGTCGACTTTATTCATAAAGGGGCTCCTTTTTGAACGGTGGGCCTGCGCGGCTTTGCAAAGCAAACAGTGTCAATCCAAAACGATTCAATCACCGAGACTAAGCGAGAAACACCATCAAAATCCGTGGCCTTAATCAAAACGCAATTCGCGCCAGCGGTGTAACAGCCCCGGACATCCTCTTCATCTTCCGAACTGGTGAGGACGATGATTGGAATCGCTTTTAACTCTGAATGGGACTTAATCTCCGCGAGCAGCTCCTGGCCGCTCACACGCGGCAGGTTTAAATCCATGACGACTAAATGAGGCAGCGGGGTGTTGGCGAATTCGCCTTCTTGCATCAGTCGCCGAAGCGCCACCTCACCGTCCTGCGCAATTTCTAACTCAGAGACTCGGCCTGTCTTCTTGAGGCACTTTTTAAAGAGAACTCCGTCACCATGATTGTCCTCCACCAAAAGAACACGGATGGGATCGGGCGCACAACTCAACGACATAATTATCCTTTAGTAATTTCTTCTTCCTGTTCCGACGCCTCATCTTCGAAAACAGGAAGTGAAAAAGAAAAAGTAGTTCCCTGCCCAACTTCGGAACCCACCCAAATGCGGCCGCCGTGGGTTTCGACAATTCTCTTACAGATTGTTAGCCCAATCCCGGTTCCGGGATACTTATTTGCGGGGTGGAGGCGCTGAAACAGTGCAAAAATCTTGTTCTGGTATTTCTCTGAAATCCCAATGCCATTGTCCGAGACGGAAAAAACGTTGAAGCCATCCTCTTGACTCACCGTAATCGAGATACGGGGAGGCTCCGCACCGCGAAATTTAAGAGCATTTGCGACGAGGTTTTGGAAAAGCTGCGTAAGCAAAGTGGGATTACCCATGCAACTCGGCAGGGGATCGACAGTCAACTCTGCCGCTGACTCTTTCACGGTTTGCATTAAATTATCGATCGCGTTCTTGGCGGCAACGTTGCAATCCACCTTGGTGAATGCTTCTAATTCCTTACCTACCCGCGAATATGCCAGCAGATCATTGATCAGGTTCAGCATTCGACGCGAACCTTGAACGACGTAGCCAATGTACTCTTCGGCTTCATCGTCCAATTTTCCTTCGAGATGCTTTTTTAGAAGCTCCACGAAAACGGTCACCATCCGCAGCGGCTCTTTTAGGTCATGACTCGAAACATAGGCAAACTGCTCGAGCTCCTTGTTGGAGCGCACTAATTCGTCGGCGTGTTGCTTCAATGAGAGCTCGGTCTCTTTGCGTTCCCGTACATCACGCGCGATAGCAAATAGTAATGACTCGCCACCAAACTCCAGATTTGAAAACTGCATGTCGACGGGAATACGCGTACCGTCTTGTTGGATTAATTCGGTTTCCTGCACCGGTTGGCGCTCTTCCCCTGAATAGATAAAACAGCGATCAAAAACCGACGGGCTCATAGCGCTTACGGAGAAGAAGTCGAGGGTGTAGAGCGAAACCTGAGAGTAACCTAGTAATTCGCTGGAAGAGCGATTCACATAAAGCAACTTGCCGTTGCGACTAATGAGGAAAAAAGGATCCTGAGCGTTGTCGCTTAGAAACTTAAACTTGCGCAGTTCCTCCTCAAAACGATTGCGGCCTTCTTCCGCCAACTTGCGGTCGGTGACGTCCAGTACGGTTCCCACCATGCGCAGCGGGCGCCCCCTCTCATCGACTAGTACTCTGCCGCGGGCATTGATCCAATGGACCGTGCCATTTGGCCACCGCACGCGGTACTCGTCGGAATAGTCTAAATTGTCGCTGATGGCTGCTTTAATTCCAGCCTGCACTCGGGAACGATCTTCTTCCATCACAAGGCCTAGGATTTCGCTCACAGATCCGGTAGAGCGAGTAGGCTCGATTCCAAACAGCTCCGCGGACACACCGCTAAAGATCAAGGTATTGCTCGTTAAATCCCAATCCCAAGTTCCCATGTGGCTAGCATTGAGTGCCAACTGAAGACGTGCTTCGCTTTCTGCCAACGCGGAAATCGTCTTTTTTCGCTCCGTGATGTCTTCGATAATACTTTCAAGATAGAGCGTCTCGCCGATTTGGTTCTTCACAGCTCTGGTGCCGGCGAGGACCCAAACCTCTTTGCCATCACGTCGTTTCAGTAGAATTTCGTGGCGCGCCTTACCGGATTCACTGATGTCGCGAATAATGCGCTCGCGTTCTTCCGGATGGCTATAGAGTTGCTCGCTGATATCCTTTACCGAACGAATCAATTCCTCTGGGGATTCGTAACCCAGCATGCGTGCAAAAGCGGGGTTGGCGTTTAAAAAGCCACCCGTAGGGAGAGATTGCGCCATGCCCTGCAAAGCATTGTCAAAAAAGCTTTTGTACCGAGATTCCGCGGTATCAATCGTGTCCTGTCGTAGCGTGGTGTGCGGCGACCCTTTGACTGGCGGCTCTAAAAATGGGTTTAAAGTGTCCACTAAAACTCAATTCAGGCACCATACCCTGAAACGGTTGGGGTGTGGTAGGCCGTTAGCTCAATCCAGGCGGCCTAACAAGGGTTAAACCCCTGTTTTCATTTACTTCCAGGTATCTCGATTGAACGCAATTTTTTCTATCTGATCGTCGACAAAAACAGGTCTTAAGCCCTCCACGGCCGGTCCGTTTAGGACCTTCCCTTCGAGGTCAAATCTGGATCCATGGCAGGGACAATCCCAGGTTTTCTCAGCGGAGTTCCAGCGCACATAGCAGCCCAGGTGCGTGCATACCGCCGAGAGTCCTCGGACTTCCCCCGCGGGGGTCTTATAAGCAGCGACGCGTTTGCCACCCGTTTTTACGATTGCCCCCTCTCCCAGTGGCAGATCTTCCAATGAAATGGGATCCGCGAGACGGTCCTTTAAAAAGCACACTGGGAAATCTTTGTTCTCAGCTAGGTAGGCGCCTACAGAAATCGTCGGTCGCAACCGGTTGGGTCGGAATAAATCCGCGAACACGCTCGTAGTTCCCAAAATTGACTGCGAAATCATCTCCGCGGCAAGGGACCCCAAGTTCATGCCATTGCCAGAAAATCCAGTGGCGATATGAAAGTGAGGATGGCTGCCGTCATGACCAATATAGGGCAAATCGTCGACAGTCTCGATAATCTGTCCCGACCACTTGGCGACTTTTTTCGCAATTCCGAAACGCTCTTCCGCAAACTGATAGAGTTTTTCAAACCGCTCGTCGGCATGGGTATCTAAGCCTGTTTTATGATCTTCGCCGCCGATGATGAGCAATCGGCCCGAAGGAGTAGAGTGCGATCGCGTATAGTGGTACGGATCCGATGTATCCCAAAACAACCCAGCACCAGGATACTCCTTCGGCTGAATAGCGATGGCATAAGAGCGGTACGCCGCAATCTTGGTGTGCATAAAGCCAGGATGAGAGATGGGATCATTGGTGCAGACCACGACATCTTTTGCCAAAATTTTTGCGTTCTCCGTGTAAACCTCACACGGTTCGCCA
>JALHPX010000037.1:0-8901 GCA_022842225.1 bacterium | reverse complement strand
AATTTTGCTGCCGCCAAAAACCAGCCCGCCGCGCGCCATCAAGAGCTTGAGTAAGCTCTGCAGGTATTTTTGGGGGTGAAACTGATACTGCCCGGGATATTCAATGGCTCCCAGCGTGGCGAAAGGGAGAGGAAGCTCGTCAACAAACCGATTCGGAATATCGAGTTGGCGCGCGCATTCTGCTTCTTTTTTTAGATCGTCCATCGTCTGTTGGTTCGGCTGACCAAATTCGCTGTAGAGGTACGCAGGCAACTCCTCAAAATCACAGTGGAGAGATTCTTTGTTCACCCGTTCTGCAATAATCTCTGAGCCGCGCCTTGCGGCTGCGCATATGAGGCGGGTGGACTCTCGACCATACTCGTGAATCAATTCCGTGAAGCGGGTGTCAAGAATCTGAGTGATGTGCGCGGTAGTCAGATAGGATTCCCCGTGCGCCGGCTCCCCTTTATCCATCAAGAGAACGCTTTTGCCCGCCTCTCGCAGCATCAATGCCGTGGTGATGCCAGTTATGCCAGCTCCGATGATGGCCACGTCTGCGCGGTACGTGCCGCGCATGGATGCACTACACTCTAGCGATTCCAAATGCCAAATTGAGTTATTCACGAGCGAGCCTCCTCGCTTTCCAGTTGTAATTGTTTTGAGACTGCAAGACACATGCCTCGGGGCCCTGGGGGAGACTGAGTGCAAAATTTCGAAAGGGAGCTCGAGCACTGCTGCGACTCGCAACACTTCGCCACGCCTCGCGCTTGAGAAATCTAGCAATCGTGTTGCAAACCCCGAATTATCAAGGGCTTAGTCCTCGTGGCAGGTGACTTCTTGGAACTGCGGACATTCGTAACGTTATTCACCAAGACCATTACGAAATCCTGCACCTGCTGCGGCACATACTAAAGAGATTCCAGTGGGGGGATTCACGGGAAGACAAACGAAAAACCGGGCGAAACAGTGCGCGTATGGTGGTCTCTTTGAGGCAAATAGGCCAAGGATTTAGGCTTAATCCTTGCGGAGGGTCTCGTAGAGGGTTTGGAACTCTGCGTAGGTGTGGATTTTATCGAGGGAAACTATTTCGCGGCCGAAGCTCGCGTTGGTTCTCAGGGCTAGCCAATATATGGCGCGGTAGTATTTGGGGGCCGTGGTGTCGTAGAGAGCGATGCCCTCGTTGTCGGTTTTAGACCAACTCCAGAGAGTGTCGTCAGACAAAACTTTGAGCATTCGGCGATTGAGTTGACGATCTTCTTCGGAGAACTGTTGGCTCACGCTGCGTGATACCAATCCTTTGGCGACGTAGAGAACTAGGTCGCGAAGCGAATAGGGGTGCCGCATGTTTAGGACACCCGTCTTTGGCCCAGTCTGATCGCGCAAGAAGCCGATTGCGCCTTCCTTGCGTTTAAAGAGCGCTAGTTGTTGCTGGTTCATGAGCGGCAGGCGAACCCCCAAAAAGAGCTGGTCGATAAATCCGCTTAGGCCCTCATTAGTGAATAGAGTTGCCAGATCCAGGTCGGCAAAGCGCGGATCGGTTGTCTTTAAATGAACCGCTCCGAGGGTTAGGGCACGGATAAAGCGCATCGTCGCAAAATAGGGAGTCCGAGTGAGCATCAACCCATCGGTTTTTTTCCAGCCAAAGTTCTTTGCTTTCACAAGTTTTATAATTTCATCACGCTCTGGCGACCGCGGGATGGCGCGAAGAATTTTAAGCGCGATCGTCCGAGGTGCAAAATCCACCTGTAAATGCTGGATGCCGAACCAGCTGCTCTTTCCATCGAGCGCATGGATTCCACCGGTTTTATCAGCGACGAACTGCTCGACGTGATCAGGCGCGACTTCTCGATTTGCCTGAGGCTTGAGAACATCCAGAATGGACAGAAGCGAGCTCCCCACGGGCGCGACGCCGGAGCGCTCCACTAAGAACCGCAAAATATGGGTCAGGCGGAACAGGCGCTGAAAGCCGGCTTTCACTTCAAGCAGCTCGCGCGTGGGCTCATCTTGCGCCCGGCTACGGCGGGCGAAGTATTCCCAGCCGTCCCATTTCCAGTAACGAGGGTCTTTGATCTCGGTGAGAATTCTGGCTTTGAGCGGCGCTAGCTCCGGCGTGACGGGCACGCTAGAAATGAGACGGACAGCGAAGTCCTGGACCTTTTGCTTCGTTACCAGGCTACTGACGTTAAAGCGGCTGATATTGCCGAAGAGTACACTTAAGTCCCCACCCGGCGCCAAAAACCCCTCGATTTCGTCGACGCGGTAGAGACTGCGCTTCCACGGCAAAACTTGATTAAGCATCTCCGACACGCCGTCGTATGTGCCCACGTGTCGCAACTCAAAGGAATCTGGCAGGGAACCCTGCGTTTTTAGAAATACCGCCAGCAAGTGAAATAATTCGTACAGTTTTTGCCGAGAGGATCCGTCTTTCGACATAGCTAAGGCGCCTTCCCATTTCACCCACTGCCAAGAATCCGCATCCAGAATTTCCTCGATAAGTTCGTCGCGCTCTTCGGAGACTGGGAAACTGACCGAAAGACCATAACCGATTTGCTCTGCAAGATTCTTGGGCCACCAAGCCTCTCTCACCGAGCGAATACCGTACTCCGGAAGGCGTGCATTGATGGCGCGGAGACCGCCTTGGGAGAACTCCTCGGGATCGTAAAACGGATACTCCGTGAAGAAGGTGCCCTCTCCTGGGAAGAGAGTGAAATATTCTTTTTCAAATTCAACGGGTGTGAATCGGGCGCGCCCCACTCGTACGCCTTTTTTTTGCCGATAGAATCCGCCGAATCCCACTTCCTCCTTGGGTGCTTCAACCGAAATGCGCGAGAGGCCTGAACGTAACAGGCGCGTCGTTCCTACCGGATCAATGATTCGAAAGAAAAACTTGCCCCAAGCGACTCGAGTTGCACGCCCTAAATGCTGGATCAATCGACGAAAACCCGACCGCGTACCGGAATAGCGACTCATTAATACTTCCAGATTAATTTCTGGAACATCCACGCCGACGTTGAGTAAGTCCACCGGACCCAAGTAGCGATGGTCGCTGTCGGGATCGGCGTAATTGGGCTCTTCCCGAAACCAACGCCAAGTCTGTGCTTCTTCATCAGCGCCTCGGTAGTAGGGCCGCACATCGTCTAAGTACTGATCCAAGACGCGCGTGTTCTCCTCCGACTGATGGGTCGTCGGCATAAAGAAGATTCCCCGATCCGCTATGCCGGGGAAGCGCCCTTCTATGACCAGGTCCGAGAGTTCTCTAAGGAACCGATTATTCGGAGTGTATTTAGATTTGTCGCCGCGCAACTCCGTCGTCATTCGAAAAATCTCGGCCGCGGATTCCTTACTTGTCGGCTGGATGTCCACACCAAACAATGGGGCTAAGTAACCCTGCTCAATGGAACGAAATAACTGCGCCCGATGCAGCTCAATGAGCCCTTGGCCCTGACAGAGCAACTCGAGTTCAGCGGGATCCAAGAGTGGCGCCGCCATTTTTCCGTTGAGAATATCGACGATAATATCGCGATCCGAGCGCCAGGGAGTCGCCGTCAGCATTAGCAACTGCAGCCGCTCGCTGACCAAGGGAGCAAGGCTGTGCATGATTTTTTCAAACTGCCCAAAACGACGGCCCACTTGGTGCGCTTCGTCGGCAATCACCACCCAGGGTGCCGATGTCCGCCCCAGCAAGCGGTGGATTTCCTCGCGACGGGCGAAGTAGGTGGTACGCGTCACCGCGATCATTTGCGCGCTGGGATCTAAACGCACCGACATAGGCTTATTCGGGTGGTAGAGCGAGACGAACCGAGTGAATCCCATTTGTCGCGCAAAAGTGGCCTCCGCGCGCCGAAGCACTTCTTCGTTTTCCAAAACGTAGAGTACCTTTGGCGGCTCCCGCCAAGTTCCCATTTGCCGGTAGTAATCCCATAGCTCTTGCACGTGTTTGGCGGCGACAGTCGTCTTGCCAGTGCCTGGCGGCATCATTAATCCACGACGGTAAGCGCCTGAGAGAGCCAATGCCATCATTTGCTCCATAGCTGCTATTTGCATGTACGATGCAACGTCGGGACGAGACGGATCCCAATGGTAGGGGCGATTATGGGGATGCAAGTAATCCGCACGGAAAAGCGAACGCACGATTCCCTGCATGCGAACCAAAGAATGTTTATAGATGTCTTCGGAGAGAACGACTTTGCCGTAAATCCGATCGCGTCGCCATTCTAGTGCCGGCAAACCAAGGCGCGGATAAAGGGCATCTTCGTCTTTGGAAAAAACGATGTCGTAGTCTCCCCACTCGGTTGAAACCCGCACGCCGCCGTCGATTTTCTTTAGTTCGGCCAAGTCTTCGCGCTGGCCTTCGGCAATGACGGGGCGGACAACACGGTCAACGAGTTGCGCGGCAGTAGCGGGACGCACTAAACGGGCCCCGCAGGTATCTCCGGCAGAAGCCTTGCGGGCCCACGCGGAATTGGGCAACGCGCAAAAAACCAATGCTGCCAAAGGCAGACTGTTTAGCAATTTTAGATACTTAGCCAACGTGTCCCCGGAGAGAATCTTTTAACACAACGCGTCGTAAATTGCGATTAACGGCGGGCTAAGGTATGCAAAGAGCGCTTGGGTTTTTCACCTAAAAAACGATGTCTCTTAGCCTGGATTATGGCGCTAGTGCTGGCGCCAAATGCATGGGGTTACTACGTTCTGGCATTCGATGTGAAAGGACAGAAGCTAAGCCCTTATCTTCCTGAACGTTTTTCGGTTGTAGCGGTACTGGCGGATCACATGGCGCATCCCGCCTGGCCGGCAAATGACGCCTTTGCGGAATTACTCGTCGAAAACCGCCATGCGAATCCCGGCCGCTTCGTCGAGCGCTATTTGAACGGACTCTATGCCTGGTATTTAAAACAGCTCGAGAACTACCCGCAGATATACGGGCCAGAAGTGGCGCTGATTACCCCCGACTTAATGCAGGAAGAACCCATTTTTGATGGCCGTTCGTCGATACTCGTTTTGACCGAATATCAAAATCCCTTTCGCCCGCTAGCAACCCTGCGCGCCACTCCGCCACTCGCAAATGGATTGCTGCCCCATCAAAATCATTTTGGTGTCGAAGTCGCTGGAGAATTGCCGTTGCTTGAACCACAGCAAGTTTGGGCCCCTGTGCCGCAACTGGCGCAAAGTTTTCGTCGGGGGCATTTCCCCATCGGCCTGCCTTTTGAACGAGTGATGCGCAAGCACCAGCGTGGAGCCCGCGTGGAGCTCAAAACATATTTTCTCGATCCGCGCATGAAAGGCGACTTATTCCCTTTCGTTTATGCCATTGCGCGCGAGCTGCAGTTTTTTACGCGCGGACTAGACGGCGTGATGCTGTCTGATTTTTTTCTTCAGGCCTATGGCAGATTGCTGCCGCGGTACCACGAGCCCAATGGCTTTGTGACCCAGCAAGTTTTGATGAAAAAGCCAGTGCGCAAAATCGGCAAATTCCATGAGAAAGAACCTGTCCCGGTTTCCGTCATGTGGGCAGATGCGACCGAGATGGATAAAGTAGTGGAGGCTCGGCTTCTACGGCTCTACCCGAAGTTCCAAAAAAATCCCAGCAACCAGCAAAACTGGCTGGTCTACAATCACAAGCTATCGAAAAAAATGCATGAGCAGATCGATTGCAAGAGGCAGCTGCTGATGGGTGGGTTTCAATCGCCGAACTTTGAAAAGCTGCTGGACGGCCTTCCCATCCGAGCCCACTAGGGCATGTACTTTACTTCTCTTGGGGCGCGAAAACTTTTATCAGCGCGCTTGCCTTTCGCCAGAATAACGGCCTGATGGTTCTTGACCACTTTACCGTCGATAGACTCGTAATCGTGCCAACGATCCACTAGCTCCGAGAGTGGCACGTAGGCATAGTGGTTGTCCGTCGAAGGGTCCATGACGTACAAGCGTTTCGCATCCACTGCCACCGCTACCACATAGTGACCGTCTTCCCATAAGTCCGCCCATGCGGTTTTGTCTTCGGATCTCCAGGCCTGAAGATCCAGAATGACGGTCTTTCCTGCCTTCAAAGCGCGACGCAGCTTGGGGATCGTAAACTTTTCCTGGTAGTCGACCGTAAGACCGTAATTTTCCAACACACTCACAATGCTACTGGGAGAGGTGCCCTCTTTGGGATCGGTCTCTAAATCGGAATGCAGCTCGGTTTCTTCTCCGGAGAAAAGCCCCCAGTATTTCAGAATGGCCGCGGAGGATGCGGCGCCACAGCTGTAATCGGTTTGTTGGCGGACAAGAGGAATGGGCAGGTAGTTTGTGGGAAGCTGCTCCGCCGCATGGAGCATGCCGGAAAACAAACACCATACTGCCGCAACTCGGCGAAACTTGAATCGCTCAAACATCGGCACCCCCGTTTAAAGAGAGGGGCCTTGGTGGTAACAAGGCCCCTCATTCCCAATACAGATATCTGTCGTCATTTAACTTACAGCGACTTGTACACTTTCACGACTTCGCCGTTGTCGTTTACAAGAGCAATCGAGCTTTTCCCTGTCGTGAAGTCATACTGCTCTTGAATGCGACCCCCAGCGACTTTGGCGCTGAGGTGGTGAGAGGTTTTGATACCTTCTTCCACGAGATCGACGATTTCGTTTTCCGTGTAGAGTTGCGGCGAATCATACACGCTGATGAACAGCGGCGTGCCAGTTGGAACGTGACGAATGACATGCACAGCCGCACCTTCGATCTTCACAACCGGTGGAGGAGCTGGAACTGCGGTAGCTGCGGCCATTGCAACTGCCGTTGCTGCCGCTGCTTCGAAACCAAACGGCGTGACTTGGTAGAAAGTACGAGTGAGCACATCCGAAATGTAAAGATTGTGGTCCTTAGCAGTGCTGCCCATGGGTCCGAATTGTGCTGCATCGCCGTCAAAAGAGCGAACGAGCGAATAAGGCTTCTTTTGCAGCAACTCACCCAACTTCAACGCTTCAGATTGTTCCACCTTACCCGCGGGCATCGTCAATTTGATCTCGGTGACTTTCAGACCTTTGACTGCCTTGGCGTAGGACGTGGAGTTTAAAGACGTAATCAGCGCATCGAGATTGCCTTTAGCTGGCACAATCACGTCGAGAGCGATTTGGCCGCCAACTGCTTTGGGACCCTTGTCTTGCACAGCAAAGCTATAGACGCTCATGTCTTTGTCTTTGTACTGACCCATGTATTCCGTCTTGGTCATGTAGGTAGCATTTTTAGTGGCACCCGAAGCCGTCGTGTAATTGCCTTCTTCCATTTCGTAGAAGTGATTGGCGAAACGACCTTTGGTGTAAATTGCATTCAATAGAACCGCGACGGCGTTCTTATCCAATTGCTGCAACAGCTCGGGAATCTTTCCATTGGTGTGTTTGTTCACCCAATTGTTGATATTGGTCACCGTTGCGGGGACAGCAAAATCTTCCGAAGTTAACTGCGCGCCATAAAGATCGCCCGCGGTCTTTAAGAAGTTTGGTTTGAATTTGAAATCCCACTCGACGTTAGAATTGCCCCAAAGCGCGTTGGCACTGGTGTACTGAAAGGCACCATTGCTCTCTTTAGCAAATTTTAATAGCGATTCGCGAATGGCTTTCACACCTTGCGCGGTGGTTGCTGCATCGGTGCCGAACAGTTTTTCGAGTTCTTTTTTCGTATCCTTCTCAGAACCTTGAGTCGTTAAGCTCAAAGCTTCTGCGAGACTCATTGGAGAAATCGCCGTGGGCTCGCCTAATTTTTCTCCGTGAATGGATTGAAACAAAGAAAATCCAAACTTAGAAATTCCTTGTCCGACTTTAGTGGCATCCACCTTCGGAGCCGCTTGGGCACCAACAGCCACCATGGCCGCTGCTACGAGAACTACCTGCGCTCGTAAACGCATCGATAATGTATTCATGAGTAACCTCCTGCTGGACGCAGAGAAAAATTCTCTGCCAGAGACCGACGAGTCTTCGCCTCGCCGAAGCAAAGAGCACGACGCAACAGGTCTAAAAATGCAGAAAGTGAAGACAGTGAAGACGTGGCCAGCGCCAGCACAGCGAAGCAAACACCTGCCTCGCCTCGAATCGGAAGCCGATTTCACCACCTATCTGCTTGGCCGCTTTGACCGCCATTTCAAGATGAAGAACCATCCAGCAAAGTAAAGAAACCCGAACGCCATCGGTAGATTCCCCCACAGCCGGTACGGCGACTGAAGTTTCGGATACACCGGAACCGATTCGTTAAACACTCCCCTATCTCCAAGCGCGGTCTTTAAGCGCATTTTGCCGTCGATATCGATCACTGCGGAGTGGCCCGTTGTAGTGGATCGGATCAAGGGGCGGCGATTTTCAATTGCGCGAAAAGAAGTCAGGTAAAGATGGAGCGGGGGCTCCATGCCGTTTCCAAACCACGCGTCGTTGGTGGCGTTGACCAGAATGTCCGCATCCGTCGCCAGATCGCGCACGTAGTCCGCGTATAACCCCTCCAAACAAATCATCGGGCCTAATTTGTACTTGCCCAGTTGAAAGGTCATCGCACCCTTGCCAGGGGCAAAAGTCGTACCACCTTGCTGGCGAATGTGATCAGCAATTGCCGGGAATGTCGAAGAGAGGGGAACATATTCACCTAACCATAGCAGCCGAGATTTGTAGTAGCGCTGCACATCGAGCGATCCCGATTGCGAGGGCTCTAATAAAAATAAGGCGTTGTAGAGATCCTCGCCGTCTCGGTCACGCGCTCCGAAGAGCAGCGGAATTTTGGACCGGCGTACCAACGAATTGATCGCATCTGTCACCGCCACGGTCTCTCGGGCGTCACCCGTGCCGTAGGTATTGGACACGGAAGTCTCTGGCCAAAAAATCAGATCCGGGGCAAATGCCAGCGCGCGCTCGGACAGTTCCAAGAGCGGCACAGTGTAGATATACCTAGCCGCATGTTTGTCGGGCG
>JALHPX010000036.1 GCA_022842225.1 bacterium | reverse complement strand
AGCCGAGAAGGCCTTCCACTCTTCTGAATTTATCGTCGATAAAAAAGGATCCCTTGCACCCCATATGAGCAGGAGCGGACAAGGCAGCCGCTTTTCTGGGGGAGTGCCGCTCACTGCATCCAAAAGGCTCGCGCGGTAATGCGGAATAGTGCCGCTGACATGGGATTGGAGCTCTTCCCAAAGTGCGGCCCCTCCGTCGGCAGGGAGCGCACCCCCGCGAGTATAGGCGAAGCGAACGATGTCGTTTCCAAACCAGCTAAACATGTTCTCAGCTAGGGACGGCACCTGCATCAAGTACACGTACCAAGACCGCATATGCTGCGAGAGCAAGTACCGACGATTCCAGAAAACTTCGAGGCCCATACCGGCCACCAGCACAACTCCCAACGCGCGCGAGCCGAGCGCTAAACCCAGCTCCCATGCGCTGACACTGCCGATGTCATGGCCCAAGACCAGCACCTTACGCGTGTGCGCTGGGTCCACGGCGGATAGAATACCTAGATGATCGAGCAACATGGAGTCTTTGCGATAACGCGCCAGTTTGCGGGATTTTTCTGATTCACCGGCTCCTCGTAAGAGTGGCCGGATCACAAAATAATCTTTTTCTAAGGTTGCGAGCTGCGAATCCCAAGTCGCCGGGGAATCCGGAAAACCGTGGAAGAGGATGGCGATCGGCGCATCTTTGGCAGGATTGCCGCTTTCCCACCAGGCGGTGGAAAGCCCGCGAATAGCTTGCTTGCGTAAGCAGGCATTGCTCAAGTTACACCCGTCGGAAAAGGAGCTGGCTGCGGCCACGGAAATCTCAACACGCGCTGTTTCTGCGCTAGCTTCACTGTATGGCGATGATGGTGCGGATTGAGAACGTGGCTCACGTAGGGGCTGTTTACAACGAACCGTTTTAGAATCTCCACGGGTCCGAGCTTGCGCATTAAAGGGACAGTGCTCTGCAAGGTTCGGATCCACTCATGTTGCGATTTGATTTTTCGCACTTCAAAAACGCGCGCGAGTTCCGCGATCACCCAGCTGGTCGTCCAGGCCTGTGCCCACAGCAAGTCTGTTTGCCAAAGCGCTCTTCGAATAAATCCCGCCGGGCGTTTTGCACCCAGCTCTAACATCAGAAACGCGTAGTTTCGGTGCCGGGCTTCGTCTTCTAAGTGTTTGCGGTGAACACAGAAAAAGAGCGGCTCTAACTTGGCTTCGTGCTGGTGCATTTGCCGATAGATCTCAATAGAAACTTCTTCCACTGCGGAAACAACCCACCAGAAAGCGGCTCCGCCTGCTCGAGCATTAAGATCAATTGCCTTTAAAAAAAACGAGCCAAATGCCTTGGGCATCAGGCGAGAAAGCACTTCAGGTGGCAGGTGCAGTTGAGAAACAAATTTTTCGTTATAGCGGTCAAAGGCAAGACTATGCTTTTGCTCTTCGGCAAAAAACGTCTCGCCGAGCTGGCGCATTTCTGGGTTTACCGGGAACTCATCCAACCATGTTTCCCAAGCATGGTGCTTAAGATGGTGGATGACTCCCTCCATTTCAGAAATAGTGGAATTAATCACCAAACCTAAGTACTGAGAAATTACCAAACGCTGTTCCGCACTCGCGCCTGGAAAAACAAGCGCATCGGCGTCAAGTGGGAGGAGCCCCTTGCTCTCGTCGATTAAATTTTGCCAAGGGATGTCGCGATCAATGTCCCAAGCACGTTCGGCTTGGATTTGATCCTGACGAGAAAGCGAATTTCCGTCGAACAGTTGAATAGTGGCCATGATTTGGGTCGAGAACTGAACCCAGCCACATCATACCACTAGCTTAGGCCAACCGAAAATCAGGACCGTGCCAATGTCGCTGCACGACCAGCTGCATTAGCCGCGCCGCAAAGCGAACCCCGAATCCAGTCACTTTCGGAGGAACGTGCGCGAGCCCGTCGTCATTCTCCGCTGCCGACAAGTCGGTGTGTACCCACGGAATCTTTTCGGGGACAAACTGCGACAAGAAATAGGCGGCCTCAATATGATCCACTCCTCCGGAAACCCTACACTGCTTGGTATCTGCGACGTCCGACTTCAGGCATTTGCCGTAATCGGCATCGAGAGGAAACGGCCAAACGCGCTCGCCACTTCTACGGCCTGCTTCCACCAGATCCGGGTGCAGCTCTCGGAGATTGGAATAAACTCCACTAAAATTTTTACCGATTGCCCGAATGCAGGAGCCTGTGAGAGTCGCAAAATCGACGATTAAATCGGGTTTAGATTCTGCAGCGAGCACCAAAGTATCCGAAAGCACCATGCGGCCTTCCGCATCGGTGTCGATCACTTCGATTGTTTTACCGTTAGAGGCTTTGACCACTTCGTTGCAGCGGTATGCCTTGGGGCCGATGCTGTTTTCAGCAATGGCCAAGAAAGCCTCGACTTCAAAAGGCCATTGGTTTTTCTTGGCGCAAAACACCAGCGCTGCCGCCACAGCCGATCCAGCCATGTCCATATGCATTCCCAACATATGGCCGTCGGTTTTGAGATTGTGTCCGCCGGTATCAAAGGTAATTCCTTTGCCGACAAAGGCCACCTTGCGTGCCACGCTTTTGCTGCCCTTGGGACGGTAGCGCAGACTCACGATCCCACCGCCGTGATCCTCGGCTCCTCGAGTCACGGCCAGGAACGCACCGGCCTTACGCTTAGCGAGGCTTTTCTCGTCAAAAAACGCAAAATCAATACCTGCACCTGCCGCATCTTTTTTTAATTTTTTGACATACAGAGAGGGGGATAAGGTGTCCGGTGGCAGCAAGCTCAAATAGCGCACCCAATTGGTGCCTTCGGTCATCGCGCGCGCTTCCGACCAACCGACCTTGGAGAACTCCACTAGCTCTGAGCTGTGCGTCCAAAATTCCACCGCAGGGACGGTGGGCTTGCGCTTATCGCTATCCGCACCAGAAGTTTGTTTGGGAGTTTCAAACTGCCGCGCCAAGTGCGCCGAAAAAAACGCGTCAGAAAACGCCTGCACCTCACGCGCACCCGAGAGGCCACGTAAGTCTACTCCGGTTGCTTTAGACTTGGCGTTGAAGATGGGATCCCAAGCGTCTCTCGCCACGCTCAGCGCTTCAAAGATGTCAGCACCCTCGGCGAGACTGACTACGGCCACGCGCAACGACGGCCCGGCATCAAAAAAGAACGTGTCCCCCGACTTCGCCTTGAAGTCGATGCGCTGGGCAAAGGCCACGCAAAGCTCGCGATTCTCTCTAGCTAAAAATGGCAAAGCTTCAACGAGGTTTCTACCCTGCACTCGCTTGGAATCCACCACGACGATGACGGAATCCCATTTCTCATTCCAGGTTTTTTGCGGGGCAATAGCGTTCGTAGAACAAGGAACTTTTATGTCAATCACGTTGCGGTCTTTCCCTTACTTCGATTGGGGGCCGTGCGCTTAGGAGGCGCCTGGCGCTTTTTCTTCAACTTTTTTTCCTCAGAATTAGCTGGGGAAAGCGGTTTTTTATCACCTTTTCGCGCCCTTGCCATCAAGCTCTTGGCATTAGCGAGACTGTCGGTCGAAACTTCGTCACCGGAGAGAAGCCGCGCAATTTCTTTCGCACTCTCATCTGCGGACAAATGCACAATCGTGGAATTGGTGCGACCCGCGGCACCTCTTTTATCGACGAGAAAATGCGCATCCGCATAAACTGCGACCTGCGGCAGATGCGAAATACAAATTACCTGCACACTCTCCGCCAGCTCGCGCATCTTGCGCCCCACAACATCGGCCACCCGGCCAGAAATCCCGGTGTCGATTTCGTCGAAGACCAACACGCACGTTTCCGCGTCGGCAACCAGAGCCTTTTTCAAAGCCAGCATCACGCGCGAGACTTCTCCGCCGGAGGCAATTTGCGCTAAGGGCAACACGGCCTCGCCGGGATTCGTCGCCATTAAAAATTGTACGCGCTCAGCACCCGATCGATTCACCTGCATCAGCTGCTCATAACTCTTCTCCAGCTGCGGCAAGGCTTCGGGGGCGGTTTGCTGGAAATCGAGAAGGGGAAGGCTACGTCGCACCGACCCAAACTCAGTTTCAAACACGGCACCGCTCATAACCAATTCGCGCAATTCACCCTGCACACTCGATTGTACGACGTTGGCGGCGGACATTCTTGCCGTCGACAACAGCTGCGCCGCCTCCCAAAGTGCGCGCGTTTGCACTGCCAGTGTATTGGTCAAATCGAGAATCTCGTCTTTGCGTTTTTGCTCAGAGCCTAATTGTTCTTCCAAACTGACCTGCTCGCCGATCAAAGCTTCTGCAGTTTGCACCCCATGCTTGCGAAACAGATTCTGGTAGGCATAGAGACGCTCTTGTTTTTCTTCCAACAACGATTCGTCGACTTCGACTTTTTCAAAGAGCTTTTCAAAATCAAACCCCAGATCAGAAGCTTCAACGGCTAGTGCATCGGCTCGCGCCTTAAGAGCAGAAACACTCTCCCCCAGTTGCTCAAAGTCGCCATCGAGACGAACTTTGGCCAGAACGCGCGCTAACTCCTGAAGCAAGGAAACAGCTCCGGCGCCTGAATCCGAATCACCATCCAGGCAGAGTCGCGCTTGGCCCAAGACTTCTCTTAATGCCTGGCCCTTCTCCGCCAACAGGCAGTACTCGCGCGTCTGCTGGTACTCGTCGATAGAAGGCTCAAACGCCTTAAGCTCCTCTAGCCGGAAAGCCAGGTAATCCGCGTCACGGTCTGCCTTCTTAAACATTTCCGAGAGCGCGCTTAGTTTCGAGAGAGTCTCATCGCAGGCGTCAAATGCGGTGCGCAGCTTCTCCAGAACGCCCGAATCCTTGAGAAACAGGTCGAGATAGTGGACGTGCTTGGCCGGATCGAGGAGTCGCTGGTTCTCATGCTGCGCAAAAATATCGATTAAGTGGATGCCAACTTCTTTAAGCGTCGTTGCCGTCACGGGCGTGTCATTGATCCACCCCTGACTCTTGCCTTTTTGGGTGAGTTGTCGCCGCACCAACACGGAGACTCTGCCCTCGCCACCCGAGTGCAATCCCAGTTTCTCAAGGACCGCGACCGCAGAGTGATGCGCGGGCAATTCAAATTCCGCGGCGACGTTGGCCGCGTCAAACCCATTGCGAATCACCTCGGTGCCAAAGCGGGAGCCAAAGACAAAGTGAAGGGCCCGGATAAGAATCGACTTACCCGCTCCGGTTTCACCCGTGATGATATTGAGCCCTGGGGAGAATTCGATCTCCAATGAATCGATGATGGCTAGTCCTTCAATCCGAAGCTGCGTAATCATTTGTCGGCGCCGCCTTTCGCTTAATAACCCTATGCGTCAAGGCGGATTTTTTCACACGCCTTTGCAGTTGTCGAGACACCGCGATCCGCAGATTGGAAGCGCGAATCTGCAGGCACCTAGTCGGAAAATCTTTTACCACCAGGGCCACAGCGCACCGGCGTTTTATTACCTATTTTGCCGTCGGTAGCGTATCCACAGCCGCAAAAAAACCACCTCTACCTTGGCACTGCTTTTGCTCTTTGCACCAATAGGGGTTCGTCCATTTCCTTGGGGAGGAAAAAACTAAATGATAAAACTCTTTGGATCGCAATTTATTGCGATTCCGGTGTGCCTTATTGCGCTCGGGGGTTGCAGCGCAAAGATGGCAGATCCGGTCTTGTCAGGAAATCGCGTGGTGTCGAGTGACACCGACGCTCATAAAATCATCGGTCCGACCGCAGACAAAACACAAGAGAAGTACGCAGTATATGGAGCGCAAGCTTTTAGCCGCTTGCAAAACCTAGGAGCGATCGCAACGGCCAAAAGTGCCCAGGCGTTAGCGATTCTCCAAGGCGCTTCATCGGGTGACGCACCTGCAGATGCAGCCGCACCGACGACAGGCACGACAACAACAGCGACGACAACGGCGACTTCACTCACCGTTGGTTTTCCCTTAGATCTATTGGGACACCAATATGTCTTCGGCGCTGTGGTTACTGGCCTGTCCGACAAAAAGAACGAGACGCTGGGCCGGTTGAAACTCACCGACCTAACGCCTCTGCATGTCACTCCGAGAGTATTTAAGACATCGGCCACGGAGTACATCTTCGCTCTCACTGGTTGCGTCGATAAGTGCGAGGAAGGGTCGGAAGAAAACGTCCTGATGACCATTCCTATACTGGGAGTGGATCCAAAAACCGAAATGGTTGCTTTGGATCTCTCGGCCCTCGGCAAATCGCTCAATCTGATTCAGATGCTCGATCCCACTGGCGAGTACACTCAGCTCGAGACCAAAACAGCAGAAACCGTGAAAGCGGACTTCTCGCTGTCGACGCTCGTGTTCGATGTCGCAGTGACAATGACTCCTAAGGGAGATCCGACATCTGCCAATACGACGCAATTCACCACAAGGTGGTATCTGCGGCTCTCATCGTCGTTTGATCCTTCCTTTGTCGCGCGCAACGCGACACCGGGTGTGGGATTTTTTATGACGGAGCGGGCAACAGCGTCGAAAATCCAAAGACTCAAAAAGCCGCGAGCGCTGAAGGGAGTCGGGGACGTGCAAAGCGCGCACTACTACATCAAGAATGTGCCTGCTGAATACCGACCGGCTTTCAATAAAGCATTCGATGGCTGGAACAAACTCGGGCAGACGCTCTTTGGGAAGAACATTCTCAGTTACGAGCATGTTGAGAAAACCGATCCCAGATACGCCGAAATCGTCGCGGGCGATGCCAGATTCCACGTCCTGGAATGGGATTTGGATAACTTAGCTCCTTATGGAGGTCTTGGACCTTCTCTAGCCAATCAGCACACGGGAGAAATTTTCTCCGCCAACGTGCTGGTGCAGGGTCCTAAAATCGTCGAGCTTTACACTGCTTGGTTTGAAGCAGCGAAAAAAGCTGAGGCCTTAGAGGAGCAAGGTCTACTCGCAGAAGCCGCGGCGGTGTTGTTACAAGCAAAGCGTGAAATCGACGCCAAACTTGCAGCGCCCACAGCGACGGTAGAACTCAAACTGGGAAATCGCCTCCCATTCCGCACGCCAGCGCAGGATCCAACTCTGGAAGATCCGGTGATGGCAAAGTTGGAATTTGAGAAAGTTCCCAAAGGCTACACCTATGAGCAGTACATGGAGGGCTATTTCGAGGAATTGGTGGCACATGAACTGGGTCACAACCTAGGGCTGCGACACAATTTCCGAGGAAACCTTTCGGCGACTTCGCTCACGGATAAGGGAAAAGTCTCGAGCTCCATTATGGAGTACCTGGGACGAGATTTCCGTCACATAAGCGCCATCGGCAAGTACGACGAGATGGCAATGCGGTACGGATATCTTGGCACCGCTCCAACGGTTCTGGGTGGCTTCTGCACCGACGAGGATGTGCCGAGTGACGCCAATCCGGCTTTGAGTGCGGAGTGCTCGCGAGACGACGGCACCAATGATCCGTTTAGTTTTTTCCTGGATCGTTTGGAGCGCGCGTCGGTGTACTTAGTAGCTCCCGGAAGTGCGGATGCGCCGATCTGGACCGCGAAGGACATGGATGCAGCGTTGACGACGATGCTCACTAACCTGGGGATCTACGCCAAGAACTCTTCCACAGTCGCTTCGAAGTGGACCAACTTCTACGGCAAGCCTGGACGTCCTCGCAATGCAACAACGGTGAAGAGCTATGTCTTGAGACAAGTTCAAAACCTAATTTGCAGCGATGATCTACTGGCTGCCCTCAATGAAAAAGGCTCAATGTCCGCAAAACGCCAAACTCTGGACAACATCCAAGCGCTGCACGCAAAAACAGCCGCGGTGATGACCAAAGTCGGCGCCTTCACGGCCACTGAACTCGAATGCGATAACTAACTAGCTGTCTTGCGAAGGCACGGCAGTTGTTGCCAAAACGAAGGCCGAAGCAATCACTCGGGGATTGCTTCGGCGCTTTGTTTCTCACACTTGCTGGCTCCGTTTGAAAAGATAGGGCAAAATGAAACCCGTAGTCCTCACAACTAGGGGTATCCATGACGCGCTCGATTGCCCACACCTTGATTGTCACTACTGTGTTGCTAGCCAATGGCCTCGCAGCGCCCGTCTGGGCAAAGAAACCCGCCAAGAAAGCCCCGCACAAAGCCGCTCACGCCAGCGACGCTGGAGTCTCGGCTGAAGAAATTCTCAAACGCTCCGATGAAGCCCGCATGCCCGATGGCACCATCTCTTTTTCAGTCACGGTAACGGATAAAGACGCTGAGGAAGTACAAGGAGAAACCACTTACCGCGTCTCCGCGAAAGGCGAAGACTTAGCCATGATTGAAACCACTGCCCCGGCTCGGCTTAAGGGCCGCAAGCTCCTAATGCGCGGCGACGATCTCTGGCTCTATCTGCCGACAGTCAAACGCCCCACGCGTGTGGGATTACAGCAGCGCCTCACCGGTGAAGTGGCCAATGGCGATATCGCGCGCACTCGCTTTTTTGTCGACTACAAACCCAAAAAAATGGGTGAAGAGAAGATAAAGGGAAAAACCTGTCATAAGTTAGAACTCAAAGCGAAAAAGAAAGAGACCACCTACCGACGAATTCTGCTCTGGGTAGAAACCTCCACCTTTCAACCCGCGAAGGCAGAGTTCTTCGCGCTTTCTGGCAAGCTTCTAAAGCGCAGCGAGTATTTTGATTATCAGAATGTCTTGGGCAGCAACCGCGCTACGCGCGTGCTCATACGCGACGCGTTGAAGCCAGCGAAAAGCTCCGAGCTGAAATATCAGGATTTCAAACGAGAACAGCTCGATGACAGTTTCTTTACCAAAGAATCCTTGATGTAATTCCCTTAAGTGCGTCTTCTACCAAATCTCATTCTAATACTGGCGGGAATCAGCTCGTCTGCGTGCTGGGCACGCATTGATTGGGAGGCCAAGTACCGCGTGCGCGGGGCTTACCACCTTCTGCAACCGGTCGATTTAGCGACTCACCGCCATTGGGCAGAGGGGCGCGCGGAAACAGCTCTCAGCGAACACTGGTCGATTGCCGCGGGCGCGCGTGCATATATCGACACGGCTTTTGAAAGCAACGGGCGTTACCGCGGCAAGCCTATCGCCGACAAAGAATCCCAAGAATTCGCGGTCCGCGATCTCTACCTGCAGTACAAGCGCAATAAATTCCAGCTGCGATTTGGCAACCAACAATTGGTTTGGGGCGAAGCCTTCGGATTTTTCTTCGCTGATATTATCAATCCCAAAGACACTCGCGAATTTGGCTTAGGCGGCGACCTCACCGCGCAACGAATCACCGTCCCCATGGCCACGGCCATCTTCTTCATGGCTAAGGGCACGCTGCAATTTGTCTATATCCCCAAACCATTTTTCAGTCTGACACCCGCTATCGGCAGCGATTTCTCGTCGGGTTTGGACAGACTCTTCCCTACTCTTACGACGGAAGTGGATTCTCCGCGCTCACTGCCTCTGGGTTTTTCTAACGGAGAATTTGGCACCCGAGTAAGCGGCGTTTTTGGAGGTTGGGATGTCGCCGTTTTTTTCCTCACTTATTTTGATCGTTCCCCGGTCTACGCGCTTGATCTCACACCGGTAAAAGCCACGTTCCGGCAAACGCACCCCAAATTAACGACGGTAGGGGTGACGGGAACCAAGGACTTTGATTGGTGGTTGCTGCGATTTGAAACGCTCTACACACGCAATCGCCCGATCAACACCTTCAATCTTAATCCCCTCAATCTCGGCCAAAGCCTAGCCATTGAGAGAGCCGATGAATGGGTGGGTGTGGTGGGATTTGATTACACGAAGTGGAGAAGCTGGAGAGCAGGATTGCAGTTCTCGCATCACTTGCTGACCCATGACTTTCCGGGCGCTTTTATTCCGGCCAACCGCACGCAAATGAGCTTTAGCCTATATGGCCCGTTATATAAGGAGCAGGCGCGGGAGTTGATTTGGAGTTATTTCTTTCAAGATGCGAGTCAACTACTGCAGTTTAGCTACCACATCCCCCTGACCGATGGCCTCGACTTCTCTACCGGGGTGTTTGTGTTTGCGGGCGGAAACAACAGTCAGTACGGCCGGTTTAAAAACGCCAGCCGCGCCTATGTCCAACTCATTGCCCATTTTGGTGGGTGAAGATTAAATATTGCGACGAAGGGCTTCTGCAATATTCATCTGCGACGCTCTCCAAGACGGAATAAACGACGCCACAATCGCCGAAGCAACTGCTAAGAATCCTGCATCAAGAAATGCACGGAAGAAGAAACCAATTTTAATAATGATGTCGGTACTGGCCCCGGGCATCATCACTTTGATCTCAAGCCAGTTGATGACGACAATTAAGATCGTTCCCAGCACCATCCCGCTAATTGCACCTAATAATCCCAGCACCCCTCCTTCGAGCAAGAACTGCCAAAGAATGGTGCGACTATTTTCGCCCAGGGCTGCAACCGTGCCAATTTCACCGGTTCGCTCAAACACCGACATCCCAATCGTATTGAGAATTCCCAATAAGATGAGCGACAGAATGATAAAAGCCATGATGCGGTTCTGGACTTCGTTAAACTTAGTAATCTGCTGATACAGCACTGCAACCTCTGTCCATGGCTTGACTGTAGCGCCACCGCGTAAGCGGGCTTGGATTTCGCCGCGCACTTCTTCGGTGTCCGAAGTATTGTGCAGGCGGATGATCATCTGCTCGATGTTATCTGTGTCCAGTAATGTCTGCGCGGCGGAGAGCGGAATCAGGAAGTTGTTATCGTCGAATTCAGCAATTCCCACCTGAAAGATCCCAGTCACGGTTACGTCAATTGCATTCACCACACCATCGTAGGTGTGCGAGAGCAGTGTCAGCGAGTCACCGGATTTTGCATGCAGGCGAGTCGCCAAGCCGCTTCCCAGCGCCACGTGATAAAGTTCATCCTTGGTAAAGCCGCGGCCTTCGATAAACTTAAAGCTAGCTCCCAAGTCGCCTTCGACTTGCGGTTCAAAGCTGACTCCACGAGCACTCAGTGTGCGATCGCCTGCCGTGAGCAATCCAAAAAAGGAGAGCCGTCCCGACGCAAAAGCAATTTTGGGATGCTTGTGTAATTCTTTTTGGAGTTGCTTGGCGCCAGCAATCAAAGTGTCTTTCGGGCGATCGGCACTCTTATCCCAATAAACATTGGTGGCGATTTGTAAGTGACCCGTCTGGGTTTGAATAGTCTTAGTGCCTAGGTTGATCAGCACCGACAGTGCAAAGCCATTGAAAACTAACATCGCACTCACTCCGCCCGCGATCATCGCGATACTCAGAGCCGTGCGGCGTTTGTTGCGGAAGACGTTACGAATGGCAATTTTAAGTCTCACTTCAAGCTACCTCGCCGACTTTGAAGATCCGCGAAGCGCGCTCTAAAATCCGTGCGTCGTGGGTAGAGAATACAAAAGTAGTTCCCAGCTCGCGATTGAGCTTTGCCATTAAATCCAGAATCTCACACGCGGTACGCGCATCTAAGTTTGCGGTTGGCTCGTCGGCCAACACCAAGGGCGGGTTCTTGACCATCGCACGAGCAATCGCCACGCGCTGCCGCTGGCCACCACTCATTTGCGGCGGGCGGTGCTTTACAAACTTCTCCAGCCCCACACGCGCTAAGGCTTCCATCGCCAGCGCCCGGCGTTCGCTGGGCTTCATGCGCAAGAGCACGAGCGGGTACTCCACGTTTTCCAAAGCACTCAGGGTGGGAATTAAATTAAAAGTCTGAAAGATGAAGCCGATTTTCTCCGCACGAAAACGCGCGAGCTGGTCGGATTTTAAGCGCTGGAGCGGCACTCCATCGACTTTGATTTCACCAGAACTGGGGATGTCGATTCCGCCAATGAGATTTAGAAACGTGGTCTTGCCACTTCCAGAACTTCCCGACAGCGCCAAGAATTCTCCGCGCTGCACTTGCAGATCGACTGCCTTCAACGGGGTGATAAATTCGGAACCCATTTGGTAGGATTTGGTCACGGCGCTCGCTAAAACTACTAGCTGCCCCCGCTTTTGGCTTTCTTCATTCATTTGGGTTCTAGGGTAGGCGGGAAAAAGGCGCGAAATATCGCGGCTTTATTGTTTTTTTCGAGTAATTTCGGGCTTAGAAATTTGCTTTACAGATCAGGCGGTTACCAGTAAATACTTGCAGTTCATAGTTAGCGGAGAGTTATACCCATGGCAGTTCCTAAAAAACGACGATCGTACAGACGAAAAGGCATGCGCCGCTCGCACCAGGCTTTAAAGACCAAGTCTTTAGCGAAGTGCTCCGAGACGGATGAAATGACACTTCCGCACCGTATTAGCCCAAATGGTTTTTACCGCGGCGAACTCATTGATTCTCGCGCCGTTTGGCCAGAGTACAAATAAGCTGTATTTGAGCTGAGATTTTTTTTCAAAGCGGGCTTGTTCAATAATTGGACAGGCCCGTTTTCTTTTACAGCTGCTTTTTCCCAAACCTTCCCTACACTTAAACGGCACCCTGTATACGCACTGTGCACAGCACACAATTGCCCTTCCGAAAAAGCGTCTCATTTTAAAGACTTACAATTGGAGACGACGGCATACGCTTTGCTCCTAAGGGAGGTATGAAGGCATACCCCCTGTTACTGCTCCTTGTATTAAATGCGTTCACGACGGCCGCATTGGCGGAAGACCAAGACGTCAATACTACGGCGGCCTATCAATGCACCAATTGCATCGATTGGTGTCAGACCAGCTATCCGGGAGACGCTGCTGTTTTAGATGCCTGCTTTAGAGGCTGCACTTCGAATTATGCAAATTGCACCGCACCTACCATCACCCAAGGCAATTCCAATATGGAATACCGAGGCGTGACCGCAGTCGCCCAACCCGCAGCCACGGAAATCGCAGGTTTGCCGACCGCCACAAACGCGGGGACTACGGCAACCTCGGAAGAACCCATTCCTCCGCCGCATCCGACTCCAGAAAACCAGCCCCATTGTGGTACTGGCCAGTGGTGGAATTCCACTCCCTCAAAAGCTGCACAACGCAAAATGGAGCAATTGCACCGAGCTGAAATGAAATACGCCGAAGCTCTCACGCGTCGCACAGATTTAAATTTTCAGTTAGTGGCCGCTGTTTCTTCTGAAAATCAGAAGGAAGTCGTAAAAATTCAGCGACAAATTCTCAATAATGAAAGAGACATCCTTA